>CAXNED010000018.1:0-12801 GCA_964201385.1 Sulfurimonadaceae bacterium
GCAAAAAAAATAGGTTTCAAAACAATGTTACAACAAGCACACAACGCATACAACAGCAAAGATTTCTCCAGCGCTTTTGCGCTCTACACACAACTATCAAACGAGGGCAACGCCGATGCAATGACCTCGCTTGGCTACATGTACCAAAACGCTCAAGGTTGCACGCAAGACGACGCAAAAGCGTTGGCGCTTTATGAGAGGGCGGCGGAGCTAAAACAGCCCTATGCACTCTTCAATCTTGGCATTTTAACCATGAACGGGCTTGGCGGAGTGGCACACGACCAGTTTCGGGCGCATGAGCTTTTTATGGAGGCGGCGGTTAGGGAAGTTCCTCGTGCGATGTACGAAGTCGCTCTTATGCTTGAGCGTGGTTTGGGGTGTCTGCAAAACTTCTCCGAAGCCGCTTTTTGGTACGAAGAGGGGGCAAAAAGAGGCAACTTGGAGTGCTTCAACAACCTCGGCGTTCTCTATAAAGATGGACATGGCGTGAGCATGGATGAAAAGCGATGCTTTATCTGCTTCAAAAAAGCCGCCGATGGCGGTTTGGCTGAGGGGCTTTACAATCTGGGACTTTTGTACGACCAAGGCATAGGATGCGAACAAAACCACGATATGGCGTTAGAACAGTGCCGCAAAGCCGCTTATAAAGGGCATGCGAAAGCAAAAGAGATTATTAGAGGGCTTCAAGAAGAGGGCAAGATTGTTTTTTAGATGTGGTACAATTTTATAAAAAAGGGGAAATTATGCAGATAGCTATAAATGTCAACGACTCTTCAATCGCTCATA
Organism: Sulfurimonadaceae bacterium; assembly: GCA_964201385.1. GTDB lineage: Bacteria > Campylobacterota > Campylobacteria > Campylobacterales > Sulfurimonadaceae > Sulfurimonas. The sequence goes on from CAXNED010000018.1 coordinate 787, forward strand.
AGATTCTTAACTATTTAAGTAATTTTAAAAATGACGTAGATGTGACATCTTTTGAGAATAGCAGTTTTCAATTTCAAAAGGATAAAGAGGCTTTAGCAAAACAAGTAGATGCGTATAAGAGTGGTAATGCAGAGTTGCTGGATGAGAAAAAATATGATGAGGAGATGAACTTATTTTTGTCTCAACTAAAAGAAAAATATGCAGATAGTTAAAGAGAGAAAATTTTTAACCTCGCTCCAATCTACCTTAGAATTTATTGCGCAAGATAGTTTGCAGCAAGCTTTGCTCTTCAACAGTGAACTCAATAAAAAAATTGATGATTTGAAGTTTATGCCCTTTAAGTTTAGAAAATCGCTCTATCATGCTGATGCAAATATCAGAGATTTGGTATATAAAGGTTACTGCATACCCTATTTGGTAGAAGATGAAAAAGTAGTCATCTTAAATATTTTTAAAAGCAATCAAGAGAGATAAAAAATGTTCACAGGACTAATCCGAGAGATAGCGCATGTTAAAAGTTTGGCTGGGAGTACGCTGAGTGTGCGTGCGAAGCATAAGGCAAAGTTAGGGGATTCTATAGCGATAAATGGGGCGTGTCTTACTGTCATAAGCATTGCTAGTGATGGTTTTAGCGTGGAACTCTCTCCTGAGAGCCAAAAGCATCTGGCTATGGAGAACTACAAGGGCGAGGTTCACATAGAGCCTGCTATGATGATGGGCGATAGGTTTGAAGGGCATGTTGTGCAGGGGCATGTGGATGCCATCGGTGTGGTGGAGAGTGTCAAAAACAACGGAAACTCTTTTGATGTTTTTATCAAAATCGAGAAAAAGTTTATCCCTTACATCGTCCCAAAAGGTTCTATTACGGTTGACGGTGTGAGCCTGACTGTTAACGATGTGCTTGATGATAGCTTCCGTCTTACCATCATCCCCCACACCATGCGAGAAACGCTCTTTAAAAACTACAAAAAAGGCTCACGGGTAAACATCGAGACCGACGTGTTCGCCCGCTATGTTGCGCACATCCTCACGCATAAAAAAAGCACACTTTCATGGGATGAAGTCGATACTATTTTGGCGCATTACTAATTGAAACTCAAATCACTCAAACACTATTTTGGGCATAATGAGTTTCGAGAGTTTCAAGAAGAGGGTATTGATGCCGTTTTAAGTGGGCGTGATTTGCTTATGATTCTCCCGACGGGTGGGGGTAAATCGCTTGTTTATCAGCTCCCAACGCTCATGATGGAGGGGATAACCATCGTCGTCTCTCCGCTTATCGCCCTTATGCAAGACCAAGTAGCCGCTCTCAAAGCACAGCAAATCAGTGCCGACATGATAAGCTCTGCGCAAAGCCGTGAGGATGTGGAGAGCATCATTCAGAGGGCATCTAGTGGCGTGCTAAAGTTTTTATATCTCTCTCCAGAGCGGCTCAACAACCAAGCAACGATTGCACTTTTGCGTGGGCTTGCCATCAATTTTTTTGTCATCGACGAAGCGCACTGTATCTCACAGTGGGGGCATGAGTTTAGGGATGACTACAGAGCACTCGGTATGTTGCGCTCAAACTTCCCGCACACGCCCATCTGCGCCTTTACAGCGACCTCAACAGAGCATGTCACAGAGGACATTTTACGGGAGTTGCGCCTTGAAAATCCGCTTCTTTTAAAAGGCAAAATCTTTCGCAAAAACATCTTTATCTCAGCGCAAAGAAGAGTGAGCAACGGGCATCTGCAACTCAAAGCATTTTTGCACCGCTACAAGGGCGAGAGCGGGATTATCTATGTCAGCTCACGCAAAAAAACAGAGGAGTTAAGCAACTACCTCAACTCCAACGGTTACCGCTCGCTTCCCTACCATGCGGGACTGCCGCAACATGTGCGAGAGCAAAATTTCAAGATTTTTGTCAATGACAAAGTAAACATCATGGTCGCAACCATCGCTTTTGGCATGGGGATAGACAAGAGCGACATCCGTTTTGTGGCACACATGTCGCTTCCAAAATCGCTTGAAAACTACTATCAAGAGATAGGCAGAGCGGGACGGGACGGCGAGGATGCAGAGGCTCTTTTGCTCTTCAATGCAGGCGATATGGCGCAACACAAAAAGTTTTTGGAAGAACTATCAGAGAGTGAATACAAAGAACATCTAAGCCAAAAAATCGACACGCTCTATAAATACGCCACAAGCGAGGTCTGTTTCCACCAGCAAATCGCCGCATTTTTCGACGACACTATCGATGAGTGTATGAACAGATGCGACAACTGCCTCAACTCCGACGAGAAGAGACAAAACATAACAAAAGAGGCGCAAATGCTTCTAAGTACCGTATATAAAACAGAGCAAAATTTCGGAAAAAACTACATCATCGACATACTTCGAGGCTCAAAAGAGCAAAAACTTCTAAGCAACGGAGCTGATAAACTCTCCGTCTATGGCATCGGCGTACATCTTGCCAAAAAAGAGTGGTTCGTTATCTTGGAGAGGCTTTTGGAGCTGAAGATTTTGCTTTTGGGAGAGTTTAGCACACTCAAACTCACGCAAGAAGCAGCAGACATCTTGCGGGGCAAAAAAGAGCTATTTATCAAAGCCTCCCGCCTAGAGATAAATGTAAAAGAGAAAAAAGTAAAACAAGAGGCGAAAGACGATGTGGACGCAGAGCTATTTGAGGAGTTACGCACCCTAAGAGCCTCTCTCGCAGCCGACCTCAAAGTCCCCGCCTACATCATCTTCTCCGACAAAGCACTCAAAAACATCGCCGCCGCAAAACCGCATGACAAAGAGAGCATGCTTGAAGTAAGCGGCGTAGGAGAGAAGAAGTTTGAGCAGTTTGGAGAGGCGTTTTTAGCAGTTATCAATCCCTAAGCGAACAAACAAGGGGATTGCACTTTATCTTATGTTCCATATCTACTTTCTCAAACCCATTAAGCGGGCTTGGCGAGGCGATGGTTGCATCACGAAATCCCTCTCCGCTGTTGATGAAAAGCCCAAATCCATTCTCATAAAGAGCCAGTCTTGTTGGCAGTGCGATGGAGTATGTCGTGAGAACCCCGTCCTCTTTTATGATGTTTTTGATATCCGCAAAATACTCTCTCGTCCATAAAACAGGGTTGGATGCAGGCGAAAAAGCGTCTTGAAAAACCACATCAAAAGTTTTTGGCGCAAACCCTTTCACATACGCTCTCGCATCTCCTAAAAAAAGCTCGATGTGTGTGGTAGCATCCTCATAAATCCCGTTTTTTACAAGTGCGACAATGATGGGCAAAAATGGTTCAAACTCATCTGGATAGCTAAAATCCAAAAGCCCCGCCACCAAAGAGCCATCAAGCTCAGGTGAAAAGATACGCAACTTCACATCGGGAGCGTTTTTTTGGCGGTGGTAAAGCAGTGCAAGCGTGTTAAACCCCAACCCAAAACAGATATCCAAAACCGTTATCTCTTTTGCGCCGCCTTTGGCTAAAAAAGTAGGCTCCACATGCTTCTTAAGCGACTCAAAAAGCGCACCATCTTTGGTAGAGTGGTAATGCTCATCGTACTCTTTTGAGTAAGCAGTGTAGCTACCGTCGGCACTCTGAACCATCTTATGTAAACTATTGTCAAACATCCAAATATTGCCCAAGCTCCATAATTTTAGTAAATAAAGCTTGCTGAGCAGGTGTTGCAGAAGAAATTTTTTCTAAATGGCTCTTTCGCAAAGTATGACTTTCTTCTTTTAATAATGAAAGTGCTTTCTTGAAAGTAGTAATATATTTTTCTGCTTCTTCCAAAATACGCTCACTCTTTATATGATAATCAATACCACCCATTGTTCTAATTTCTATACGAGAAGCTGAAATCTTCTCCAGATTCCAAATACGACCTTTTGGATTTTTAATTGCTCTTGATTTAGATGGTGTATGATAATTGATAACGTCCATTACATTGCAACAATAACCATTTCTTTGACCCCAAAGGTCGAGAAGACCTTCTTTATCACAAAGCAAAGCAAAATTGTAGAAATCAAGATTTACACCATTAGTTTCTTTTGTTGATAAGTGGATATGAAGACCTGTATCGTTATTGGTATATCCATACTTGTCAATCAAAAGATTGATGTGTTCTACATAAAAAATAAACTCATGGTAAGTACACACTGGTATGGAAATCTCTAAACCATGACTCTCAAGAGAATGGTCAGTTTTTAGGTGCATGCAAATATTTGCATCTTTGCAACTTGGTATCCCAGTCTCATGATACAAAATATCTGCATTTGTAATGCTTTTTAGTTCTTCAAAAATGGCTTCTGCTACAGCTTTTTGATTCTCTTGGTCACTGATGTAAAACTCAAACTCGCAACCAAATAAAATATCATCATGCTCATGCGCCGCAGTTTGAAAGATTCGTTTTTTAGGAATTATATAATGATATGAACCGTCAGTTTCTATCCTGTCGTACACAATCCCCATTATTTAGACATGCTTTTATAGTAGTCTTGAAAAATTTTCAAATAACGGTCTTTATCATCAGTCCATTCTTTGAGTGGAGTTTGGTTCTCTGGAGTTTTTTGGTTTGCAAAAAAATAAGCTAAAGCTTTTTTTATTTCTCCGTTTCGCATTTCAACCATTATGCTTTTTCGGACATAATAGGTTGGAGCACCCTCAAATTCATCAATAGCATCAAGTAAGTCTTTACGGTTGATTTCATAAAGTTCACCCTCAATCTTATGACCTTGGTTACCTTTATCAATCAAATAAGGATAGTTACCAAAAGGTTCTTCATACATTGCAAATTTTTTACGAGTTCTTACTTTACATTTGTATGTTGCTTCTTTGATAAGGTCATGGTTTTGAAACCCTTTTTTCAACGAACCATAGACAAAAAGCAAGCTATTAATCGGTTCTTCTTTTTGAAACATCCCTCTATCTATATGCGTAACAACACCTTTTTTATGTAAACACATTATGGTTTTGCTTAAAATAGACGAATCTATGTCATTGAGCTTTTCTTTTACATCCGAATAAGAGTAGATACTTTTTTTAGGTAATCGTTTGATTACACGCGTTAGGCGTTTTTCACTAAGCATATTTACTCCTCCATCATGTATTTATAATTGCCCATATTATACCAATTTTTTTATAATGCCTATTTTATGACAATACATCTCATCCTATAATCCATTCCCCCACATATGCATCTTTTTTGCCACTATAAGGTCGTAGTTTTCTACTATTTCTATGGTGTTTGGGGAGCGGAACTCGAATGATTCAAGCATCTGCATCACTTCAAGTGTGTTCATCGTCCCTTTTTTCTCCATGATTATGATATTTGCGGTGTTTGCGAGGGTTGTGTAGGCTTGTTTTAGTAGCATTGGTTTGTTTTGATGTGCGGCAAATATGTCTTTAAAGAGAACCGTGTCGTGGTCTCTTGGGGCGGCACGGAATGGGGAGGCAAAGTCTAAAACATACTCTACTTTTGCGTTGATGCCTGCCAACTCTTCCTCGTTTGGCGTACCGTAAAGGACAAGATGAAACGCACCATCCACCTGCTCCATCATGTCACTAAAGAGTTTTGTGATGGCGTCTGGCTGTGTGGTTACCTCAAGGTAGCGGTTGCCAGGGAGAGGGTTGAAAAGCTCCCGAAACTGGGAGAGTTTAGTATCTAAGCTCATTGAGTTCTCTAAAAAGATAAGCTTCAACGATATCGTCAATACTTCTTTGCGTATGCGCCACCAAAACCATCATGCCAAGCTCTATAAAAGGCCAGACATACTCATGGTCATCTTTTACAACAAGAACTTCGCTTGGAGAAGCAAATGTATCTTTGTCCTCACTCTGGTTTGTCTCTACAACTCTGCCCTCTTCTAAGAGCAGCTGCACCCACACCGTTGCTTCATTTATGGTTGTTATGCGTGCTTCTTCGAGGTCGTTGTCGTCCATCGGTATCAAGATATACATGGTTTATCCTATCTTTGTTTCATCGAGAGCAAGTGCTTCGTTATCCATCACGCCTATGCCTCGCTCAAGCACTTTTGCGGCTATCTCTTTGGCATCTTTTAGTGAGTGCATTGCGCAAGTGCCGCACTGGTAAATGTTGAGTTCTGGGATATCTTTTTGCTCTTTTACTTTGAGGATATCTTCCATGGAAGCACTCCACGCATCCGCCACTCTTTGCTCATCAGGTGTACCGATGAGGCTCATGTAAAAGCCTGTGCGACACCCCATCGGCGAGATATCGATGATTTCAACATCGTTAGAGTTGAGATGGTCTCGCATAAAACCTGCATAAAGATGCTCTAAAGTGTGGATACCCTCGGATGATAAAATCTCGTGGTTTGGTGCAACAAAGCGCAAATCAAAAACGGTAATGTCATCGCCCTTTGGCGTTTTCATCCCTTTTGCACGGCGCACGGCAGGGGCTGGCATTTTAGTGTGGTCAACTTTAAAACTATCTAGTAATGGCATAAAATTTCCTTATTTTTTTGAGGCTATTGTACCTTTTTTAGAAAAACACACTACAATAGCTAAAAAAACAATGGTAGCAAATGAGACAAAACGAACTTGACAGGGTGGTTCTTGTGGGAGCTTCGACGGGTGGTCCTGGGCAGATAGAGAGCATCCTCAAAGTACTTCCATCGCTTAGACACACCACCATCATCATTGCGCAACATATGGCGAGTGATTTTTTGGGCAGTTTTGCTAAGCGTATGAGTCAGCAGAGCGCAAACAGTGTTCATGTCATAGAGAACAAAATGGTGCTTGAAGCTGGGTGTATCTATGTGGCGCAAGGGGTTGCGACACTTTTGGAGGAGCGGGATGCGCTTGTTTTTTACATCTCGCCGCCAAAAGAGAACCGTTTTAACCCTGACATAAACTCCATCTTTAGCGCATTTTCTCCATACACCAAAAGGTTTAAAACGCTTGGCGTTATCCTCACGGGCATCGGCGATGATGGCGTGCAGGGGTGCAAAGAGCTGGCACTTCATGGGGCAAGAACGCTTACACAAACGGCTCAAAGTGCCATTGTTGACGGTATGCCCGCAAGAGCGAGACAAGAAGTGGCAGGCATAGAAGTTTTAAACACAGATGAGATAAAAGATAAAATCAAGGAGTTTTGCAACTAATGTTTTTCGATTTTTTCAAAAAAAAAGAGCCACAAACAAACCAAACACAAGAGCGTTGTGTTGAAGCGTATGATGATATCGCCTCTGTTGCAGCATTTTTTAAAAACGAAACGGGCGTTACTTTTGACAAACAGACAAGCATCCTCAAAAACAAACTTACCACCTTTTGCAAACAAAGAGACATCTGCTCATTTGCCAAACTTTTGGAGAAAGTTTCATTTGATAGAACGCTCAAACAAGAGCTTATCGATGCGCTTACGACCAATGAGACCTTTTTTTACCGTGAGTTTAGGCAGATAGAGGAGATTGTAACGCTTGTGAAAAATTCGGGTGCGAGAGCAGAGATTTTGTGCGCTCCGTGTGCGACTGGGGAAGAGCCTTACAGCATCGCCATCGCACTTTTAGAGGCGGGTGTTACGCCAAGCAGATTTTACATCACAGGCATAGACATCAACCAAGATGCCATCAACAGAGCAAAAGAGGCACGCTACAAAGAGCGCAACATCCGAAATCTCTCTGCGGCGGTTTTGCAACGCTATTTTAGGGAAGAAGTGGGTGTTTATGCACTTCATGAGAGCGTAAAATCGCAAGTCTCACTCAAAGTACTCAACCTTTTTGACCCATCATTTAAGAGCGTTGGGAAGTTTGACTTTATACTCAGCCGCAACATGCTTATCTACTTCGACAAAGAGACAAAGCTCAAAGCAAAAGAGATTTTGGAGAGTTTGCGCAAAAACCCAAACCAAGCCATCTTTTTCGGTCACGCCGACCTTTTTTAAAGGTTAGTTCGCTATAATCACTAAAATAAACAAGTGAGCAAATGTGCAAACCAACGTCAAGTCAAGGTTACTTTTTTTAGCTGTCTTTCCGATTCTTTTTATCCTTTTGCTCTCTTTTATGATTCTCTCTGGCATCCTCAAAGAGAAAGAGAATCTGTACCTTACAAAACAGTACATCCTAGAAGCAGAGGCTATCTCAAGAGCGATTCATTTTATGCAGATAGAGCGCGGGACAACGGCGGGGTTGATTGCTGGAAATGTACTCGATGCCAAAAATGAAAAACTTCAAACCATCAAGCTAGAATCCGACAAAGCTATCTCTGATGCACAAAAAGTCATCCAACTCTGTAATACATGCCAATTTGGCGATACACTGCAATTTTTAGACAGTATGAAAAATCGCGATAATCAAAAACTCATCGCACTCCCAATCAACGACGCAAAAGCCTACTACACGCAAAACATTCAAACGCTTCTCAACTTTATAAGAGAGATTCCCTCACTTATGCAGGACAAGGAGAACCGAAACTACCTTCAAGCGAACAGCTCTCTGGCTGTTGCCAAAGAGTCGCTTGGGCAGATTCGCGCTCTTTTAAATGAGGTTTACACCCAAAAAAAAGTAACCGAGGAGTCCTTTGTCACACTTGTAAAGTTTTTGGAGATTTACCATCTTAGTATCGCTGATTTTAAAAAGATAGCTTCAGCAGATTTGATGGGCATCTATGAGAAAAACTTTGCAAACGAGGCGGTAAAAGCAACCTTTGCGATGGTAGAGGATGTGTACCGCAACAAAAACAGAGCTGATTTTACCATTACTCCCGCGCATTGGTTTGAACAAGTAACGCTCGCTATCAACGCACTCAAACAGCTAGAACATGAGCTCTTCAACACCGTTACAAGGGCTATCAACAACAAGCTTGATATGACGCTGTATAAAATCATTCTTATCGCATCTTTTTTACTTCTCACCATTGTTACGCTTGTCACTCTTATGGTGCTTATCATCAAAAAGATTCTCTTCTCGACCAACTCGCTCAAAGAGGAGCACACCAACTCACTCTCACTCTTAGAACAGTATAAAATGGCGGTGGATAGAAGCTTTATCGTCTCAAAAACAGACCCAAAAGGTATCATCACCTACGCAAATGACGCTTTTTGCCAGATAAGCGGCTATGCACGTGAAGAGCTACTCGGCAAAGCACACAACAAAATCAGACACCCAGATATGAAAAAAGAGACGTTCAAAGAGATGTGGCACACCATCAAAACGCTCAAGCAGCCTTGGTACGGAGAGATTCTTAACTGTCGCAAAGATGGCTCTTCCTACTGGGTAAAAGCCGTCATTCATCCCATCCTTGACGCGCAGGGCGAGGTGGTAGAGTATATCGGGATACGAACAGACATCAACGAAATCAAAAATGCTCTTATCACCGACAGACTTACAGGTTTTGACAACAGAGTGAAGCTTACAAGCGACATCCAAGAGCTCGATGACCTCTCTTTGGCGATTCTCAATCTTGATGATTTTAGACAGCTCAATGACTTTTATGGACACCAATTTGGCAATCTTGTCATTATCTCTGTGGCAAACAAAATCTACTCCTACACCGCTCATGATGCGAAGCTCAAATTTTACAGACTTCAAGGAGATGAGTTTGTTATCATTGGGCTCTCTTATGAAAGAGAGCTCTTTATCGCTGCCATCAAAGAGATTATTGCTAAGATTAAAGAGAAGTTTAGCCTCAAAAATGAGGAGATTTTGCTCTCATGCAGTTGCGGTATCGCGTTTGAGGGGGAGGAGCATATCCTCTCCAATGCCAACATGGCACTCAACACTGCAAAGAAAAATGGCGCTGATTTTCTCATCTACGACCCTTTGTTCTCGCTCAACAAGCAGTATGAAACAAACATGGTCATGACAAAAAAGATTGCTCAAGCACTTAAGGACAACGGCATCATCACCTACTACCAGCCCATCATCAACAACAAAAACTACGAAGATAAAAAGTATGAGTGTTTGGTGCGCATGCGCGATGGCGAAAAGATTTTATCGCCCTTTTTCTTTTTAGATATAGCAAAACACTCCAAACAGTACTTTGGGATTACTAAAGCAGTTGTTGCGCAAGCTTTTGCGATGTTTGAGAAGAGTGAGGCGGACTTTTCCATCAACCTCTCCATCAACGACATCCTAGAACCCGATGTCTCAAACTACATCCTAAGCATGCTAGAGCGCTACGGGATTGGCGAGCGGGTTGTTTTTGAGATAGTCGAGTCAGAGTATATTGAAAATTTTGCAGGCGTTTTAGAGTTTATCGCACGTGTCAAAAAGTATAAGTGCAAGATTGCGATTGACGATTTTGGAACGGGTTATAGCAACTTTGAGTATCTCATCAAGCTCAAAGCAGACTTCCTCAAAATCGACGGTTCACTCATCAAAAACATAGACAAAGATGAAAATGCGCGTCTTGTTGTCTCAACTATCGTAGAGTTTTCAAAGAAACTCGGTATGAAAAGCGTTGCAGAGTTTGTTGAAAATGAGGCAATCTTAAATATTGTCAAAGAGATGGGAATCGACTACTCACAAGGGTACTACTTTTGCGCGCCCAAAGAGAGCCTCTAAACCCGCTCTAAGAGCTTTTTGAGGATGGAGAGTTTCGCCTTGAGACTTTCCTGCTCCTGCGCTGATGAAGCATCTTTGAGTTCTTGCTTTGTCTCTTCTATTTTTTTGAGGAGTTTTTCCTTTATCTTCTCTTGTTTTTCTTCATCTTTTTCCCCAAAAAAGAGCTTTTCTATCCCCGCTAAAACCTTATCTATCTTCATTTTTTGCTCCTAAAATTCTGATATCTTTATCTTTTATCCACAAGATTGTAGCCGCTTGAAGTAACTTTTTTGTTACATCGTACGCAAATGCACTATCGTTGATGAGTGAGGTCGCCATCTTTGAGTCCACTCTGTTTTCTCTTATGAGCGCATCGATACGGCTGTTTTTCATGCTGTCAAGCGCCTTTGTGCTCTCTTTTAAAAGCTCGATGGCAGAGAGCACATCAAGGTCATCCACATGCTCTTTGAGCCTCTCTATCGTGTCAATCGTTTTGGCGATTTGGATGCGGATGTTGTTGTACTCCTCTTTGACATAGCTGTTTTTTGACCTTGCATAGTAGAAGATATTTTTTTGCAAATCTCTCATGTTTTTGATGGCTTCGACGATTTCGCGAGAGGCAAGTTTTAGCTCGTACACATAGTTTTGCTCTTCGGCGTTCATGTGTTCCTGTGAGAGCGTCGCATAGTAAATGATGTCGCTGTAGAGTGACTTAATCTTTTGCGCATAAAACTCATCTATGTCTGCGTTGATGCTAATCTCGGAGTTTTTGACCACAGTTTCAATATCTGGACTTTTGATAAAAATGTGTCTATGCAGCGAGATAGAGTGCGCAATCGCCTCAATCGCGCTCTCATAAAGACGCATAGTCTCCTTTTTTATAGCCTCAATCGCCGCATCAGGAACGTTGATAACTACTTTATCAAGATAGAGCGGTTTGAGCGCGTAGATGTTGACCTCGACAAAAAGCGTCTCAAGATACTTGACAAGTTGCTTTGTAAAAGGAGCAACCAAAAGCACGCCCATCACATTAAAAAGAGTGTGAAAAAGGGCAAGTTTCATCGCATAGTCACTCTGTGCTATACCGATTTTTGAAGCGACAAAGTTCGTAAAATCACTGAGCGGATACAAAAGAGAGACCGCAACAAACGCTGTGATAAGGTTGAAGATAAGATGCGCCGTTGCCACTCTTTTACCATTGGCGTTAGAGGAGAGCGCACCCAAAATAGCCGTAATTGTCGTACCTATATTTGCCCCGATAGCTAGTTCAAGTGCGTTGATATAGATGATTTGGTTGGCTGCAAGTGCAGTGATGACAAGCGCCATGGTTGCAGCACTCGACTGCATGATAACAGTTGCGACCACTCCAAGCGAGACATAAACCAAAATACCAAGATACCCCTCAACAGCGAACTTTGAGATGTCAAGCGTCTGTTGCAAAACCTCAAAACCATCTTTCATGTAGTCAATGCCCAAAAAGACAAAACCAAGTCCAAGCAGGATTTTTCCAAGCCCCTGATAACTTTTACTCTGGGTAA
>CAXNED010000019.1:0-12784 GCA_964201385.1 Sulfurimonadaceae bacterium
ATTTTAGACACTTCGGCGGAGGCTCACATGCCCGACACTCTTGCGATGCCATACCGTGCGATGGTACGAGGAAGCGGCGAGGCTGAAGAGAAAAAACACACTTACCGTTTTGGCGGAAACACCTGTTTGGCTGGCGATATCATGGGAGACTACTCTTTTGATGAGCCGCTCAAAGTTGGCGATAAAGTGATTTTTGAAGACCAAATCCACTACACATTTGTAAAAAATACGACTTTCAATGGTATAAAATTACCGTCACTTGTGATAAAAAGAGAAGATGGAAGTGTAGAGCTTATTAAAGAGTTTGGATATCAAGATTATAGAAATAGACTCTCCTAAGCCCTGTTTGGGGTTTAGGCTTTTATATCTAAAAGTGTTCCGAACATCTCATCCTGCGTTTTTATGGCTGTGACATTGAGAGCGGTGACGTCTTCTACGACCATCTGAGTAACCATCTCTTTTGAAAGATCTGTTTGGCTCGCTTGAGAGCCTGAACTTGCAACATCGTTTGCGCTTGTGTTTAGCATCGTTTGGTGTGCTTGTATGGATGAGATATTGTTTGAAATATTCATTGTAAACCCCCAGTAGCAAACTCTTCATGCAGGAGAGTTTTTTCAGTTTTATCTTCCAAATCTTTTACCCAAATCGTACCGTTTTGAAGCTCATCTTCGCCGATAACACAGCAAAATCGTGCATTAACCTTGTCTGCTGCTTTGAGATGGTTTTTGAGATTTTTTGGTTTATAGTCTAAAACTACTTTATCGCTGCCTCTTTTTTGGTGTGCCATTTGCATCACCAGATGAACCGCACTCTCATCCATAGCGCCCATGTAGTACCCATCTCTGCTAGTTTGTGGCATGACGATAAGCTCCATAAGCCTCTCGATTCCCATCGCAAAACCAACAGCTGGAGTAGGGCGACCATCCAAAAACTCTACAAGTCTGTCATAGCGTCCGCCACCTGCGATAGCACTTTGGCTTCCTATGTCGTCACTTACAAACTCAAAAGCAGTTTTAGAGTAGTAGTCAAGTCCACGAACTAGGTGCGTATCTATCTCATAAGCGATACCGCTTTGCGTGAGAAGTGTTTGAAGTGTGGCAAACTCATCATTACAGCTTGGACACAAATGGTTGATGAGCTTTGGCGCATCTGTGTAGATACTTTGACATTTTTCGTTTTTGCAGTCAAGCACACGGATGGGGTTGGTGTCCACTCTGCGTGTACAATCCTCACAAATGTGCTCTTTGTGAACCGTGACGAAATTGATTAGATTTTGGCGGTAAGGCGGCATGCAGTCGTTGCATCCAAGAGAGTTGAGTTTGAGTCTGTAACCGATGCCAAGCACCTTTAAGATATCGCTTGTCATCATAATCATGCTCACATCTTCATGAACACTCTCAACCCCAAAACTCTCAACGCCAAACTGATGAAACTGTCTAAGTCTCCCTTTTTGCGGTCGTTCATAACGAAACATAGCTCCATGATAGAAAAAGCGGTGGATGCCACCCGCACGGTCAAGCTTTTTTTGGATAAACGCACGCACAACGCCCGCCGTTCCCTCAGGACGCAAACAGACATCATTTTCGCCCTTGTCGATAAACTGGTACATCTCTTTGCCCACGATATCGCTTGATTCGCCAACAGAGCGTTTAAAAAGTGCCGTCTCTTCTAAAATGGGAGTCTCTATAAAGTGAAAACCGTATCTTTGCGCTACTTTTGTCGCAACGGACAAAAAGTACGTAAACCTCTCATAATCTTCACTTAAAATATCATTCATGCCTCGAAGGGAGTTAATCATCGCTTTTCCTACTCTAGTTTGTATCTTTTTTTAGGCTGAAAGGATACCATTTTTCCCTTTTATTTCGTTATAATCGACGACTTAAGTTTAAAAAAAGGCATACAAATGCAGCACCATGAGAGTCTCAAAGAGCACTATAAATTTACAAAAGAGGAGGCTCTTCTTCTGCAAACACTTCAGCCTAGAATGAACGAACTAGCGGAGGATTTTATCAACGAATTTTATGATTATATTTGGGGATTTGGCTCAACTGCAAAGTTTCTAAAAAACCAGCAGATTATTGATTATCATCGCAGTAAGATAAAAACATGGTTTGTCAATCTTTTTTGCGGTAAATATGACCTTCCTTACTTCACTTACCTCTACAAAATAGGCGAAATACATGTACGTATCGGGCTTCCAACGCATTATGTAAACTCCGCTTTTACCTTTGTAAGAACATTTATCATCAAAAATATCCAAGAAAATGAGCAAGACGATGTAAAATGTACTCAGCTGATAATTGCTTCTGAAAAAATTATAGATATGAATCTCGACACGCTGACAAGTTCCTATAGAGAAGAGGAACTTAGCAAATTTCTCTCTTTGTCTCGGTTTGAAAAAACCATCCTTAGCGGTTTAAAAAAGTTTAACTCCTACATCAACTTTTTTCTAGCAGGGTCGTTAGCACTTGTGGCATTTTTTGCTATCGGACTTTTTGTGTATGATATTTATCTGCTTTTTTTCTCAGATATCGGCATAGAAAAAGGAATTTTGACCGTTTTGGGAAGTTTACTTGTACTCTGGGCGGCGATTGAGCTTATCCATGAAGAGATAAACCATCTCCAAGGCAAAGGCTTTGCGATAGGCGCTTTTATCATGCTAGCTATGGCTGCACTCATTAGAAAAGTGCTAATTTATTCGCTCTCTTCGGAAAAAGGGAATGATTTGCTTGTCATCGGTGCAGTGATTGTTGCGCTTGCATTTGCCTACTGGCTTGTCAATGCAAAAAATAAAGCTACCTAATACTAACTAATACCAATAAAGCGGGTAGTGCCTTTTTGTGTTGCTTGAGAGGTTGTTTACAACAAGTGCAATGATAAGCATGATGAGCGCTCCAAGTGCTATGGGAGTGAATGGGTAGAGCCATTCAAGAGAGCGTATCTGCTCGCTTCCTATGACATAAATGAGTGCAGTTGCTCCACCTGGTGGGTGCATGGTCAAGGTGAGATGCATCACAAAAACAGAGAGCGCAACACTCAAAGCACACAAAAGTGACAAATCCAAAACTCCATCAAACATTTTTACCAAAAAAACAGATACCAAGGCGGAGAGAACATGACCGCCTAAAAGGTTTCTAGGCTGTGAAAATGGCACTTCAGGCGCACCATAAACCAAAACTGCCGAAGCCCCAAAAGAGCCAAGAAGAAAAAAGCTGTCATGTGCAGAAAAAGAGTTGCTAAAAATGGACATAGCGTAAATGCCTACAAATGCGCCAAAAACAGACCAAAGTATCTTGCTCATGGGCTTTCGTGTTGGTCTGATGCTCTTAGAGCGCATTCTGGCAAAGTAGTTTCTAAGACGCATAAATCCCTCTCAAATATAACGATAACGAATAATAGAGAGTTTTTTGCCAAGAGGCGTTGATATATATCAAACCTGAGTGATATTGTCGATTATCTCTTGTGTTATGGTGTCTATATCTTTTGTAGCATCTATCTGGATAAGCTCAATATTTAGGAGTTTTGCGGCTGTTATAAGCGCTTCTTGGATTTTTAAAAGATACTCTTCACCTCTTAGTTCTATACCGTCAAGTTTTTTTTGTGAGAGTCTAAAGATGAGTTCCTCTTTTGTAAGAGAGAGTAAAAAAACTTTTTGCGGATAGATGCCGCCTGTTGCAAATCTGTTGAGATGGAGGATGGCAGTTTCGCTGATTTCGCCCTGAATGAGAGCGTACGCAACACCGCTGACAACGCTTCTGTCGGAGATAATCATATTATCAAGATTTGGTTCAACCACCTCTTTCATGTGTTCCGCACGGTCTGCCAAAAAGAGTAAAAATTCTGCTTTTTTACTTTTGGTTTTAGCACTAAGTACTATCTCTCGTATCTCTTTTCCCGCTTCAGTTCCACCTGGCTCTTTTGTGATGATGGCGTCTGTAAAATAGGTGCGCAAACGCTCTATCTGCGTGCTTTTGCCTGCGGTGTCGATGCCCTCTATTGCAATGTACATGACTGCATCTCCTTGATGATTTTTTGCACCTCTTTTGGAACGAGATGCTCTGTTTTTGCGTTGAATTTGAGAAGATTTCTCACGATGGAGGAGCTTATAAAAGCGTGTTGGAGTTTTGGCATAAGGTAAACCGTTTCGATGGTGTCATCAAGCGAGTTGTTTAAGTAGCCAAGCTGTAGCTCATACTCAAAGTCGCTTACGGCACGAAGCCCTCTTATAAGCACTTTTGCGTTATATGTTCGTGCCAGTTCAACCGTGAGATTGTCAAATCCTACAACAGTAACATTTTGAAGATTTTTGACAGACTCTTTAGTCATTTCTATGCGTTCATCCAGCGTAAACATCGGCTTTTTGTCGGCAGAAATCGCCACTGCAACGATGACTTCATCAAAAAGGTTCAATGCCCGCTCTATGATGTCAAAATGTCCGTTGGTGATAGGGTCAAACGTCCCAGGGTAGAGTGCTATTTTTTTCATGATTCCCATCTTTTGTAGAGGCTGTTTTCGATACCAAGAAGGTCAAACCACTTTCCGATAACGAAGTTCTCCATCTCATCAAGCGTCTGTTGCTCTGAGTAGTACGCCATAACAGGAGGAGCGATGATAACCCCTAGCATTGCGAGTTTGTGCATATTTTCAAGCGCAATCGCTGAAAAAGGCATCTCACGCGGCGCAAGGATGAGTTTTTTATGCTCTTTTATCATCACGCTTGCGCATCTGGTGACTAGGTTGTCCGCTATGCCGCATGCTATCTTTGCCAGAGTGTTCATGCTGCAAGGTGCGATTATCATCGCATCCACCCCAAAAGAGCCTGAGGAGATACTTGCTGCGATATTTGCATCATCATGCACTATAACGCCAAGCTCTTTGTCCAAAACAACACTCGCATTTTTCGTCATGATAAAGTGTTTTTGTGTCTCTTGCGGAAGAAGTTGCAAGATTTTAAGACCCAAGTTAACACCGCTTGCGCCGCTTGAGGCTACTACTATTTTTTCGATTTTCACTCTATCTCCGCTGCATCAGAGCCTATAACTCTTGCTTTTAAAATTTTTCCACTGCTGTTTTGAACATCAATTATATCATTTACTTTGCCGTCTTGAAGAGCTTTTGCACTAAAAGTTATCATAATGCCATCCTCAAAAAAGTTGACACTAACCATAGAATCTCTCTTTACAACATCCAAAATCTCCACATCACGCACGGTTAGAATAGTATCTTTTGGTATGTGTCTTTTAACCTGAAGTGATTTTTGCTCTATGTTTTGAAGCGGTTGTTCTTTAAAATTCTCCAAAGCAACGCTCTTTTTGAGACAGTTTGTAAGTGTGAGCTGTGTATCTTTTTTGATGCTATCTCTGCTTTTGTATACTGCAACATCCGCAACGACAGTGTAGTCAAAGAAGAATTTTTTATTTTCTGCTGTTTTGATGCTTAAAATGCCCTCGTTGGACAAAAAATCACGGCTTTTTATCTCAACACTGTAGTCCGTTGGCAAAGAAGCAAGATAGCCACGCGGTGCTACGAAAACAGATTTGATGGTGATATCTTCATAGCTTTTTTGGTAGTACTCTTTGAGTTTTGCTTCAAGCAAAGAGGTGTCCACAGGGCTTTTGAGGATAAAATTAACGTAATTACTCTTTGCAACATAGTTTTTATACCCATGCTTTGCGAGTAGTTTTATAAAATCTTTTGATTTTATTTTTTGCGAATACCTGTTTTGTTCAATCGTGGTAATCAAAAAATCATTGTTTACGCCAGCAACGATAGAAGAGAACCGCACCTCCTTATCTTGCACATAGTACGCACTTTGAAGAGGTATTTGGGCATAAAGAGTGCACGCAAAAAAGAGGAAAAGAACTTTTAGTAACATAAAATAGATGCCCTCGGTAGTTATATTTTTAAATTTTTATATAAAGTATAGCAAAGATTGAAAACAATGCAAAAGTAGAGTAAAATTGCACAAAATATTACAACTAAAAATCAGGGAAAAAATGCAACAGATAAAACTTACAGAATATAGTCACGGTGCGGGGTGTGGGTGTAAAATCTCTCCGATGCTGTTGGATGAGATACTCAAATGCAGTAGTGAACAACCTTTTTTTCCACAGCTTCTTGTTGGAAATGAGTTTAAGGACGATGCGGCGGCGTATGATTTGGGAGATGGTTCGTCTGTCCTCTCTACAACGGACTTTTTTATGCCTATCGTGGATGATGCTTTTACTTTTGGGCGTATTGCTGCTACCAATGCACTAAGTGATATCTATGCGATGGGTGGCAAGCCTTTGATGGCGATTGCGATTTTTGGATGGCCAATTGAGAAGCTCTCATCAGATGTTGCAAGAGAGGTTATCGAGGGTGGGCGTGCTGCATGCAGGGATGCTAACATCCCTCTTGCGGGCGGACACTCCATAGATTCGCCTGAGCCTATTTTTGGGCTTGCAGTTACGGGCATAGTTCAAAATGAAAACCTTATGCAAAACAGCGGGGCGGTGGAAGATTGCTACATCTTTTTGACAAAACCCATCGGCATAGGCATACTCACCACAGCGCAAAAGCAAAAAAAGATAGAAGAGGGCGACATTGATGTGGCGATTGAGGCGATGACGACGCTCAACAAAATCGGCGCATCTTTGGCACATTTAGAGGGTGTCGTTACCATGACGGATGTAACGGGATTTGGTCTTTTGGGGCATTTGAGCGAAGTATGTGAAGCGAGTGGCATAAGTGCAAATGTTTGGTTTGAGAAAGTTCCGCTTCTAAAAAATGTAGAAAAATACAGAAAGCTTGGGTGCATCGCTGGTGGAACACGCAAAAATTTTATGAGTTACGGGCATAAAATCTCTCTCATGACACAGCAACAGCGAGAGATACTTTGTGATGCGCAAACATCTGGCGGTTTGCTTGTTTTTGTGAAAAAAAGCGGAGTGGATGCTTTTTATGAAGCGGTGCGTGAAGCAGGTTTGACACTTGAGCCAATCGGCGAAACAGTTGCAAAAAAAGAGCATTTGGTCGAGGTTTTTTAGTGGTCGAATTTTATGATGATTTCAAGTCTATCGTTCTAAACAAAACACCGCTTTTAGATGTTCGTGCGCCCGTGGAGTTTCAAAGCGGAGCATTTATAAATGCTCGCAATCTCCCCATCATGAACGATGAAGAACGCCGTCTTGTCGGGATTTGCTACAAAAATGAGGGCAATGCAAAGGCGATAGAGCTGGGGCATAAACTTGTAAGCGGTGCTATAAAAGAGCAACGAGTTCAAGCGTGGTGTGATTTTATGGATGCAAACCCCGATGCACTGCTTTACTGTTTCCGTGGCGGGCAACGCTCCAAAATAGCGCAACAGTGGCTAAGGGAGAGCGGCAGAGAGATAAGCCGTCTAAAGGGCGGATACAAAGCTTTTAGAGGCTATCTTTTGCGGGAACTTGAAGAGTTTTCATCCCATTTTAGCTCCATTGTTTTGGGCGGAAGAACGGGTTCTGGCAAAACAATAGTACTGCAAAAAATCTCTAACGCCATAGACCTTGAAGCTCTTGCAAACCATCGAGGCTCTTCATTTGGTCAAAAAGTAACCCCGCAGACATCACAGATAAATTTTGATAACAACCTTGCGTATGAGCTAATCGCAAAGCAAGAAGAGGGGCATAAAACGCTTGTTTTTGAGGATGAGGGCAAACATGTAGGCTCTGTTTTTATGCCAGAGAGCCTTGTAGCATCTATGGCGAACGCACCGCTTGTTATCTTGGAGCGACCACTAGAGGAGCGTATAGCCATAACACTTGATGAGTATGTCATAGAGGCGCAAAAAACCTATAAAGATGCAGGATTTGAAGAGGGTTGGGCGCAAAATATCCAAAACTCCATAAAACGCATCCAAAGACGCCTTGGCAATCAGCGTTATGAGTATGTAAATGCTCTCTTTGAAGAGGCTTTTAAAAAGCAAAAAGAGGACGGCTCACTTGAAGCGCATGAAGTGTGGATAGAGTATCTGCTAAGAGAGTATTACGACCCGATGTATGACTACCAGATACAAAAACGCTCAACGCAAGTTGTGTTTCGTGGCAATGAAAAAGAGGTTCAGGAGTATATCTTGTCAGCTTCCAATAACTCTACAAAATCATCTTCACACATCGGTTTTGCAAAATAGTACCCTTGAATGGTATCGCAACCGTTGTCTCTTAAAAATTCGTACTGCTCTTTAGTCTCAACGCCCTCGGCAACAGTTGTTAGATTTAAACTTTTGCCCATAGACAAAATCGTATTTACCAACAATCTGCCGCTTTCGTCTTTGTCGATAATATCATCTACAAAGCTTTTGTCTATTTTCAGTGTATCTATAGGAAATTTTTTCAGATAAGAGAGGGACGAGTACCCTGTACCAAAATCATCTATATGTATGGAGATGCCGAGTTTTTTTATCTCGTTTAAAGCTATCAAGGCATTATCTACATATTTTAGCATTACACTCTCTGTTATTTCGATTCCAAGTTGGGCGGGGTCTATCTGATTGTCGTCGATGCTCTCTTTTAAATCTTGATATAAATTTGTATTTTGAAACTGTCTTGTTGACACATTGATGGAAATGCTTAGATTTTTATAACCCAAAGAGTTAAACCTTTTTATGGCTTGCGTGCTGTTTTGGATAACAAATTTGCCGAGGTTGAGGATGAAACCTGTATTTTCGGCAAGCGGAATAAAAAGATTTGGTCCAATTAAGCCTTTTTGCTTATGCTCCCATCTAAGAAGCGCTTCTGCACCAACAATCTTTCTGCTTTTCACATCAATCTTAGGTTGATAATAGAGTTTAAATTCATTATCGTAAAATGCTCTTTGCATATCATTGACGATAGCTACCTCGTTATGTATCTTTTTGTTTAGTTCCTGTGTAAAAAAGCTGAAGTTGTCTCTCCCGTCGCCTTTTGCTTTGTACATCGCTATGTCCGCGTATTTCATCAAATCTTTTATATTTTTTGAGTCATCTGGATAGATAGAAACGCCTATGCTTGCGGAGAGCCTTAGCGAGTACCCTTTTATGAACAAATCTTTTCTAAAGCTATTTAGCATGTTGTTGATAGTAGGTATGAGTTCATTTTGGTCGTTAAAGTCAGATACCACCATGATAAACTCATCACCACCGATTCTTGAGATAAGGGCATCTTTTGAAACACACTCTTTAAGGACATTAGCAACTGTTTTTAAAAGAGCATCACCGATATCATGACCCAGGGTATCGTTGATGTTTTTAAAATGATCCAAATCCAAAAATATAACTGCAAATTTTTTAGAATTTCTCTCTGCATCTAGTAGTACATTTCTTATCTTTTGGCTTAGGTTTAGTCTGTTTGGCAAGTTAGTAAGTGCATCATGCATAGAGATATGCTCTAGCTCCTTGTTTAGCTCATTTACCTGATTTTGTGATTCGTTAATGTGGATAGTATGTTCTACTTGAAGTCTTACGATATAACCCAAAACAAAGAGTTCTATAACCACAAAAATAGCATGTAGAAAGACGATGTCAAATCCACATCCATAATTAAAAACCATTACGGGCATGTCAAAAAGTGAAACCTCATAAAGTTGCAGATAATTGAAAACAACGTGGTGTATTATGGTTGTTGCTGCTGCAAAAATGATGGGCATGACATCTTTATAGAGTGTCAAAATCGCCATAGCGATAAAGACATGAAAGTGCATCTCAATTCTGCCAAGATACTGCTGGATAAAGATGATAGAAAAGAGCATCATAGCCACTGCTATAAAGTACCTAAAGTATCTCTCTCCTTTGAGATATTTATAGAGCAGCAACAGAGGTAAAACAACAAGAGCGCCGCTGAAAAATCCGTAGTAATATGTACTATACTTTATGGAGGTTATAAATGTTGCAACCGCCCACTGCAAGGCAAGTAAAAGCAACATAACCCTATCTGACTCAATATGAAAAAGTTGAAAACTCATCTTCGCATAGCTAGGAACTTTGGGATATGAAAGTATATAATCAACTATTTTTTTCACTTACTTCTCCGAACTCTTTAGTAAAATAATATCATCAATTAGCTTTGTTCTTTTTATGGGATGGGTAGAATAAATTGTTTTTAACACTTTGGTATTTGGGTTATTTTCTATAAGGTAAATATTGTCAGTATGGTCAAGTTCCGTATCGTCATTGAGGCTTCTGGCAAAATAGAGTTCAAAACTTCTGTCCATAGAAAACAGCTCACTTTTTGACAAGTAAACACCTTTAAAATCGTTGTTAAAATACTTTGCGAACAAATCTGGCTGAAATGCTTCAACTTCTGGCGTAAGGTTTACAAACACAAAATCCACGCTCTCTCTTACCTCTTCAAACTCTTTGGATTCGTACATCTTAGCCATCTCTTCCAAGATAGGAGTACAAACATCCCTGCATCCAAAATATCCAAAAAAAAGCAGTACAAATTTTTTATCACTTTTTATGAAATCTGCTTTTACCTCTTTCTCAATTGTTATAGCACCTTGAGAATTTTGGCTAAAAAAGAGAGATTGCACCACTGGAACGACACTAAAAAAGAGAAGCAAAACGAAAATGAGAGCCGTTTTTTGTCTAGTAGTCAACTTGTATCACTCCGATAATGGAAAATCTCTCTTTTGTCTCATCACATACAAAGTAACGCTAATAAAAAATAAAATAGCCGCAATAACTGCAAATATATTGAGAAGAATCGATTGATTTCTTTCGATAAAATCTTTGTCTTTGCCTATAATAGTGGAGTTTCTTGCGATGTACTCCGAAAGTATTACCCTTGCTTCTACAAGCTCTTTTGAGTTAAATATGTACAAATTTGGGCTTTTTAACAAAGAAGTTACATTTTTTAGTGTTTTTTCATCAAGATAGCTCAACACCAACTTTGCCGCCTCTTCGCCTTGTCTCAAACCGCTCGTTACATAACCACCAACAACACCTTTGTGCATATAGGCATCTTCCATACTTAGGATGATAAGTTCTCTGTTTTGTTTGATTCTCTGTATGGATTCTTTTGGCAATAACACATTATTTTTTTTATCTTTTATATTGCCGATGGTTGTTAAAATCACAAAAGTTTTTGGTTTATTTGGAAGCTTTTTTTCAATCTCGCCAATCTCGCTCTCGCCAATATAGTGAAATTTAAAATTTGCAAAAACAGTCTCTTGGGTTTGAATCTCTTTTTTGATTAGTTCATAGGTGTTTGAGTTGTCACCAACGATGTAAACATCCCTTGTTTGTGGGGAAAATTGCTTTATGAGTTCTATATTTGGTTTTATCTCTTTTAGCTCATATACTCCTGCATAAATGTCACTTGGGAGTTTTTCATGCATACTCAAATCGTTGATGCCAGAAAAAAATACAGGTATCTTGCTTGTGTCATTTTGAAACAGTCTGTCATAATGTTCAGAAACGAATTTTAGAGCGTTGTCATCTGAAACATAGATAAGGTCTGGAGTTGCATCAGCGTATTTTGTTTTTAGATATTCGATAAATTTGTTTTGATACTCTGGGGTAAAATTTACACGTTTTGTGTCAAGGTACTCACTATAAACTTCAAACTCTTGAGTACTTTTCCCAAGTGTAGATACAAATGAAGAGTGTTGGTTTTTTGTCCATTCATACTCCTGCGAATAGGAGTGCAAAATAAAGATTTTTGCTTTTTGCGAACCGTAGAGAGGATAAATAAAAAAAAAGAGTAAAACAAATATTTTTAACACATACACAACTGCTACCTCGTTTATCAAACTCCTTGAATCATATCAAAAGATATGTTAAATTTTTTTATTTCACAACATTTTTTATACTTTTTTCCACTTCCACATGGACATGGCGCATTGCGCTCTATCTTAGAATTGAAGATTTTTCCATCTTTGTAGAGCCACATGCCATCTTCATAAACAAAATTGCTCTTTTCATGCTGTACTTTTATGCCCTCGCCATCTTTATAGTAGGCTTTAAACTCCACCGTTTTCTCTTTTACTTCAAGCACTTCAAGCCCGAGCCACACCACGCTTCTTGCGTACTCCTCTATCAACGCCACATCATCCTCATAGCGGTTTTCTTTAACAGAAGTTGCCACGATGTAAGCACCATTGCCCACCACATAAGCACTATATCTGCTACACATAAGCTCTTTTGGCGTTGCAGGTAACGCTTTACCCTCCAAAAATGGCTCACAACACGCACTAAAAGGTTTTTTACTGCCGCAATAACACTCCATAAAATCTCCTAAGTTATCAAATAATGAACTACCCACGTGGTTCCAAGCGAGAAGATGATGCCATATCCAACGATGGCAGAACTAAGACGTGGAGCGAGACCCGCCATAGAGGCAACGGCGGCGGCTGTTATCATGGGCGCCATGGCGGCTTCCATGATGGAAACATTTGCCGCCAAAGAGTTCCAGCCAAAAAGAGCACAAAGAGCGATAGCTGTGATGGGTGCAAAGATGAGCTTGACAACAAGTGCCACGCTAAAGGGCAGTATCTCCTCTTTTGGAAGTTTAAAGCGCAGTCCAAGCCCAACTGCAACAAGTGCGAGTGGGATGATGGTACTTGAGAGCGAAACAAGCACACTCTCTACGATGGGAGGAAAAACAGTACCCATCAAAAGAAGTGCCGCAAGAAGTGCTAAAAAAGGGGGAAAAGAGATGATTTTAAGCAAAAGCAGCCGCATGTGTATCTCTTTTGCGCTTGCGTAGTAGATGGAGATGAAAGTTCCATAAGTTGAGAGCGCTATAAACGTGCCTAGTTGGTCATACATAAGCACATACCCAAGTGC
>CAXNED010000020.1:0-12431 GCA_964201385.1 Sulfurimonadaceae bacterium
ACCTGCCAAAGCACCTCTTTTGCGAGTTTCAAATCATCACCATAGTCAATGCCAAACGTGAGAGTAACGCGTCGTGTAGGCTTGTTGGAGAAGTTGATGATGTTGGAACCGATGACAGCAGAGTTTGGAATCATGATGGTTTTGTTGTCTGGTGTTGCCATGATGGTGGAGAAGAGATTTATCTCCTCTATAGTTCCAGAAACGCCCGCTGTCTCAACAAAATCCCCGACTTTAAATGGTCGAAAGATGATGATAAGCACCGCCGCACCGATGTTTGAGAGCGAATCTTTGAGTGCCAGACCAATAGCTAAAGAAGCAGCTCCAAAAATCGCCAAAAAGGATGCTATGTTTATGCCAAGCGTGCTAAGGGCAGCTAGGACAACAACGATAAGCAGAACAAAGTAGATAACATTTGCGAGGAAGTTAACAAGCGTTAGGTCAATCCCTGCTTTTAGCATAAGGGTCTTGATAATAGCCGCAGCCCTTTTGGTAACCATTTTTCCTATAAAAAATATGGCAATTGCGAGAATGATTTTAACTCCATACTCACTAATGTAGAGCATCGCGGGTTCTGTATATTTTGAAAAATCCATCATTTCTCCTATCGTTTTAAAATGGAATTATAGTCAAAGAGAGCTATAAAAGCGCTTTATCACGTAGAAGTTTCGCTATGAGGCGGTATGTTGGCGTGTGCGATGAGTTGATGTTTTGCAAGAGTGTTTCGTACTTTAGGTATGTTTGCCACACTTTTTTTGCCTGCTCTGTTTTGCCTTTTTTTGAAAGCTCCAAACTTACAGAGGCATTGATGAAACCTTTGAGGAGTTTGACTTCATCACTCTGCTCAAACCTTCGTGGATACCAAAGTAGCTCTAAGTCTTCATGGGCATCATAAAAATTGCCACATTTTATGTTTTGAATGAAAAAATCCAACTGCTTTTGGTGATCAAGCATCAAAAACCATCATATTTTCTCTCCAGTACCCTCTTCCGCCTCGCAAAGAGATGCAGTGGTGTTTTGGAAATCTTTTTTTATACTCGCCAAGTCTGTTAAGCGTTGCTTTGCCTGTGTCGCAGTAGAAGACAAAAACGCTTCCATCTGGCTCTTTTGCAAGCTCATAAGGGTTGTAAAGCGTGGTGCTTGCGCCGTTGATGGGAGCGAGAATGGTGTCGATGAGCAGTACTTTGATGCCATTTGATTCAAGGGCTTTTTTGTTCTCTAAAAACTCTCTTTGCGTCCACTCATCGCTAAACATTTTTATGCCTTTTTTGAACTAAAAAGTACGATAAGAGCTGTCAAAAATGCGCCTAAAAAGACGATGCTGTATCCTGTTGGCAAATCGTAAAAGTAGGAGAGCGTGATGGCACTTATGCTAAAGAACCATCCAAAAATAAAGCTCCCAAGCAGAGGTTTTTTAAGCCCGAGCGAGAGTGCGACAAACGGCGGAGCGATAAGAAGCACAAAAACCACAAAAACGCCCGCAAGAGAAACGGATGAGGTAACGGTAATGGCAAGAAGCGAGAAGAAGAGAAGCTCTTTGAGAAAACCGCTTAGTTTTGGATAGACGAAGTAGAGTGTGAGTGCTATAAAAGCGTAGATAACCGCACTCTTTGCCACTTCAGCAGGAGGAGTAAAGAGAATATCGCTTGCCAAAAGTGACTTGAAATGCTCCATCCCCTCTGCCGAGTGAGAGAGTACCATCATGATACCGCTTGCACCAAGAACATAAAGTATGCCGATAAACGCCTCTAAGTGGAGTTTTCTCGTCGAGGCAAAAGCAATCAAAAGTGCGCTTAGCAGTGCAAAACCAAGCGTAAGAAGGTAAAAATGCTCTTCATGAAAGTAGCCAAGACTAACAGATGAGCCAAGGGCGGCAAACTGTGCGATGGCAAGGTCGGTAAAGATGATGCCACGCTTTAGTATCTCCATCCCAAAATAGGAGTGGAGCATCACAAGGATAACAACAAGTGCGATGGGAACGAGGAGGATATCTGTCATTTGATGGCGCTTGTGAGGTGGTCAAAGAGTGCGCTTAGGTTGTCTATGTTTTCAAGCGCTTCTATGTCATGGGGCATTAAAATAATCTTTATGCCCGTCTTTTGACTGATAAAATCTGCCGTTTTTGTGGAGTGATAGACATCATGCAAAATGCAGCAAGGGCTCTCTTTTTGTATCAGTTCTATGGTGTTCATAGTGTGTTTAGATGAGGGCGGTATGCCTGGGAGAGGCTCAATCGTGCCGATGTTGACAAGTCCGTATGCTTTGTTGAAGTAAGCGAGGTTGTCATGAAACTGGATGACTTTTAACTCCTTTTTATCGCTCATCTTCTGCTCCCATTCACGCATTTTTGTTTGCCACATTGTAGCAAAAGCGGCGTAGTTTTTCTCATACACCTCTTTATCAACCGTATCGATGGAGATCAAAAACTCTTTGATAACTTTTGCAAGATGCAGGATATTTTGCGGGTCAAGATGAAAGTGCGGGTTGCCGTCCGGGTGGATGTCGCCATCTTTTCTGTCAACACTGCTTGGCTTGTTGATAAGCTCTACATGGTGAGAGAGGTTGAGAAAAGTCGGTGCAGAGGGTGCTGTTTTTGGGTTGCCTGCACGGTTTAGAAGTGGTGGAAGCCAGCCGATCTCTAGCTGTCCTCCGTTCATGATAAGCGCATCGGCATTTCTCACTTTTGTGATAAGCGATGGGCGCGGGATGATAAAGTGCGGATCCCAGTTGCCCTGTGCCAAAACGGTTGTCGTGATATGCTCACCCCCTATCGTTTTTGTCAAAGCACCGATATAAGGGTAGCTAACTGCGATATTCATGTGTGCTAAGAGTGTTAGCGGCAGAAGTGTTAGCAGTGTTAGTAACTTTTTCATCTTAGAATGAGTGTGCTGCATGTGCGCCGATAGAGATGTTTGCTTGAAGGATTATGGTGTCGATTTTCTCTCGCTCACCGTCTTCATTGAACATCGCATTGTCATGGCTGTACTGTAGTCTAAAACGTGCAAACTCGCTTGTGTGGTACTCTACCATCGCTGTGTATTTGTCAAGTCCGTCTGGCTGTTCCACTATGGCACCGTTTCTTATAACATCATTTTTGAGTATCGTATCGTATCTCGCACCCATTCTCCAGTTTTTGTCGTGTGTGTAGATAAGCTGTGAGTAGAGACCGCCTTGTTTTTTGAGCATTGAGGGAGAGGCAAGAACAGTTCCTGCTGCATCAAGTGCAAATTGTATGCCATCAAGTTCTCTCTCTAAGTATTCACTTTGCCATTTAATAGATTTGTAAGAGTCAAGCTGATGTAAAACTACAAAATCAGCACCATAGAGTTTCGCATCGCCGCTAAAAGCGTGAGGGTCTTCCTCTTCTTCGCTATGGTCTATTCTCGAATCGCCCTGCGCATAAGAGAGACCGCCTAAAAGCGTTGTTTTTCCTATATCCGTAGAAGCTTTTACATATCCTACAAACATAGAAACACCATCACTTCCCTCTGCTATTGGGTCTTCGACATCACCGATAGTTTCATGTCCGAACATCTGTTCATTTTCACCTTGCAAAGCTTCAAGACCTGCCATCAAGTAAAATGGTGTCGGGGCAACCCACTGGATTTGCGCACCTTTTTCATTTATGCCGTGCATCCCTAAAAACGCCTCATACACCAAAGGCATATCTGCAAAATCCCATGCATGGTGGTGTTGCTCATTTAAGTAACCAAAGTTGGAGTTAAACTTTCCGCCCTTTACTCTTGTTCCGTGTCCCAAAGCGTTTGAGGTAAAGAAAAGCTCCTCTATCTCAACGCCGTTTTCTGAGAAGTGAAATACACCATCCATCGTAAAGAACGGGTCAACACTGCTTGAGAGGACAAGTTCTGCATAGTTTAGATTGAAACCATTCTCTGCATTATAAGTTGCATGGTTATCGCTGCCGTGTGAGTGTGAACCTAAAAGTCCGTGCGCCACACCTGGGACTTCCAAATGCCCAACCGCATCATCTTTGACATTTCTGTCCACATAAGAAGCATCCATGATTAAGGAGATATCTGGGATGAACTTTGACTGGTCAAACGTTCTTTTTTCAACAGGAAGCACATCTGCCCCATAAACTAATGCCGCACAAACCATACTTGATAATACTATTTTTTTCATAATTTTCTATCCTAAAATAATTTTTTGTTTTTGTAGTAATTGTTTTTATTGTTAATCTTAGGAGAGTGTAGGAGGGGCGCGGTTTTGGTTGGATTTTGTCTCGACGTGGAAGTATGAAACAGGTGCAGTGTGTGCTATGGCTTCAAAATGAGAGAGTTCGATATCTTGCGTCAACGAGAGTGCATCTGCACTTACGAGGTTGCTATTTACCGTACAGATGAGACACGTTGCGCCGTCATTGTGCTGGATGTGCTTTACTTCATGGATAGCCGCAAAGCTTGTAACAATAGCAAAGAGAATAGAAAAAAGTATATTAAATTTCATCGGTGCGATTTTACCATAATGTTATTGAAGTCGAATTTAAGCTACACAAAACTATGATGACAACAATACAGAGATGAGGAGCTGTCCATGTTTCATACCAAAAGTGCGCAAGAGACGTTGCAATATCTGGAGTGCAGCAGTGAGGGACTTAGCACTGATGAGGCAGCAAAACGCACGCAACGCTATGGAAAAAATGTCCTGCAGCAAGCCAGAAAACGTGGCGTGTTTGCCATATTTGCAGAGCAGTTCAAAAGCCCCATCATCTATATTTTAGTTGTTGCCGCCGTTGTTTCGTTTTTGATTGGGGAGTATAGCGATGCGTGGTTTATCTTGTCGGCGATTCTTCTAAATGCGGTTGTTGGAACGTATCAGGAGTATGTTGCAGGCGAGAAGGCAGATGCTTTAAAAAAGGCGATAAAGACATTTGTTTATGTCTTAAGAGATGGGCGCAGGGTGGAGATACCCAGTGAAGATGTGACGGTCGGGGATGTGGTTTTTTTTGAATCTGGTGTGAAAGTCCCCTCCGACATACGTCTGCTTGAAGCAAATGAGCTTCAAGTCAATGAGTCGCTTCTCACAGGAGAATCGCTTGAAGTGGACAAAAACCATGCCTATATCTCCACAGACGCTAATGAGCCAATCGCAGAGAGAAAAAACATGCTTTACGGTGGCTCTTTAGTCACAAAAGGCAGAGCCATAGGCGTTGTCACGGCGGTGGCACAGATGACGGAAGTGGGCAAAATCGCCTCTCTTTTGGCGGTTGAAAAAACTGCACAACCCCCTTTAATGGCAAGAATGGAGAAGTTTTCCCTCAATATCGCAAAGATAGTCGGCGGCGTTGCGCTTTTTATCATTTTGCTTGGTCTCTCTCATGATATGCCGCTCAAAGAGATTTTCTTTCTTACCGTTGCGCTCTCGGTATCGTCGATTCCAGAGGGATTGCCTGTCGCTATCACCGTGGCGCTGAGCGTTGCAAGTGCGGCGATGAGCAAGCGAAATGTTATCGTACGCAGGCTCTCTGCCATCGAGGGGCTTGGCTCATGCACGCTTATAGCGAGTGACAAAACGGGAACAATGACGCAAAACCGTCTTAGCGTCGCCTCCATCGTAACACCGCAAAAAAGCTACAATCCTGATGAGTACATCAGTGAACACTTGCTTCTTGGCGCAAAACTCTGCAACGAATCGACCTCTCATGTGCAAGACGGGGAGAGAGTTTTTATCGGTGATCAGGTGGATGTGGCTCTTGCTCGGTACGTGCACTCTTTGGATGAGGAGCTTTTTAGGAGACATGAAAAGCAAAAACCCATCGACGCACTGCCGTATGAGCCTATCAACAAATACTCCGCAGTGAGCTACCAGATAGATGCTCAGAAGATACACTTCATAAAAGGCTCTCCTGAGATAGTCGTTGGCAT
The DNA here is from genome assembly GCA_964201385.1 of Sulfurimonadaceae bacterium. GTDB lineage: Bacteria > Campylobacterota > Campylobacteria > Campylobacterales > Sulfurimonadaceae > Sulfurimonas. The sequence continues at coordinate 5,883 of CAXNED010000020.1, forward strand.
GTGCACCATTGGCGAAGATGACGCAAAGGCGGTTCTTGCGCAAGTGGACGAATGGGCGGCAAAAGGGTTTAGAAACATTGCACTTGCCTACAAAGTAAGCGATGAGAACGGTATCGCCAAAGATGGGTATGGCTACATAGGATTTGCCGCCATCGCCGACCCGCTCCGTGAGGGTGTAAAAGAGGCGGTTTTAAAGGCGCAAGAGGCGGGCATCAGTGTCGCTATGGTGACGGGAGACCATCCAAATACCGCATTTTTTATCGCAAAAGAGCTTGGAATCGCTCAAAGTAAAGATGAGGTAATCGACGGCTTGGAGATTTCCCGCTGGATGGAGCGTGGAGGGCATAAAGAGGAGATAGCAAACAAACGCATTTTCGCCCGTGTCTCGCCTGAACAAAAACAGCGCATTATAGGGGCGTTTCAAGAGCTTGGACACTATGTGGCGGTAACGGGAGACGGCGTCAACGATGCACCCGCACTTAAGTTTGCCAACATCGGTATCGCTATGGGAAAAAGCGGCACGGACGTAGCACGTGAATCAAGCGACCTCATACTTACTGATGATGCTTTTGGCTCTATCGTAAACGGCGTGGAAGAGGGGCGTGTGGCGTACGACAATATCCGCAAAGTGATTCATCTGCTTATAAGTACGGGATTTGCCGAGATTGTGCTTGTTGTTTTGTCCATCCTCTTTTTTATCCCCATGCCACTTTTGCCCGTGCAGATACTCTGGCTCAACATAGTTGCAAACGGCATACAAGATATGGCACTTGCCGCTGAGGGAGCAGAGCCAGAGGTCTTAAAACGCAAGCCACGTGACCCAAAAGAGCCGATATTTAACAAAGTCATGATAAGCAGGATAGTCGTGGGCGGCTTATACATGGGCTTGTCCGCATTTGCGCTCTTTTACACACTGCTTTCGTTTGGATACCATGAAGATGCGGCGAGAAATATCACTCTGCTTTTGATGATACTTTTTGAAAATGTCCATACATTTAACTCACGCAGTGAAAATATCTCGATTTTTAAAATCAACCATGCCAAAAATATGCTTTTGTGGATATCTGTCGCAGTCGCTCAAGGCATCCACATAGCAGCGATGTACAGCCCATTTATGCGCTCCGTACTAACCATCGAACCAGTAACATTGCAGATGTGGGGAACGCTCCTCTTTTTGGCACTGACACTTGTAGCGGTCATGGAAGCGGAGAAGTTTTTTAGGAAGAAATTTTCAATCAGTTAAGAGTTTTTAATAGTTGGGGTAATAAAATCGTCAACCTCATAAAAGAGGCGACGATTGAGAGCTAGTTACCTCTAGGACCTCTGTTGGCTCTGTTCTCTTGCATCTGTTTGTTTTGCGCTTCAAGGAGTTCTATCTTAGTTACTTTGCCATCACCATCCGCATCAAGAGATTTAAAATCAGGTGCTTTTCCAACATTTCTCATCATTGTTTGATTTTGGCTCTGCTTCTCTTTTATTCTCTCTTCTCTAACTTTGGTATGCTCATCCTCTGTTATAAAACCGTCTTTATTGACATCAAACGCTTCAAAAGATATCGGACCTCTATTAGGCATTTCAGCCGCACAAAGATTTGACACTAACAGCGTCGCCGCAACAAAACTTAAGCCTATAAACATGGTAAACTTTTTCATCTTACACCTCTTTTGTTGATATGAGAATATTGTAGCAAATTTATGTGAATTTATTGTGGAATTTCCCCCTCCAACTCACTAACAACCTGACGCATTTTAAAGAGCGAATCGGGGTTTAGCGAGATGGAGTCTATGCCATTTTTTACCAAAAACTCTGTGATTTCTGGGTAGTCTGATGGGGCTTGTCCGCAGATGCCTATGTATTTGCCTCTTGTTTTGCATGCTTCTATCGCCATTTGGAGCATTCTTTTTACCGCTTCGTTTCGCTCGTCAAATATATGGGCGATTTTTGCGCTCTCTCTGTCAACTCCTAATATAAGTTGCGTGAGGTCGTTTGAGCCGATGGAGTAGCCGTCAAATACCTCTAAAAACTTATCGGCTAAGATGACATTTGCGGGAATCTCGCACATTGCATAGATTTCAAGCCCATTTTCACCTTGAACAAGCCCTTTTTCTCTCATGATGGCTATGACTTTTTTGCCCTCTTCTGGTGTGCGGACAAAGGGAATCATGATTTTCATATTGTCAAGTCCCATCTCCTCACGCACTTTTTTTAACGCCTCGCACTCCCACTCAAAGGCTTCACGGTAGCTCTCGTCATAGTAGCGGCTAGCACCTCGAAAACCTATCATCGGGTTCTCTTCCTCCGCTTCAAAATCAAAACCGCCTCGCATCCCACGGTACTCGTTGCTCTTAAAATCGCTTGTTCTTATGATGACGGGTCGTGGGTAAAAAGCCGCCACAATCATCCCCACGCCCTCGCTTAGTTTTTGTATAAAGAACTCTTTTGCGTCGGTGTAAGGGGTCATGAAAGAGCGGATTTGCTCCTCATCCTTGACGCTTTTGCCTTTGTGCATATCTATAAGCGCCATAGGATGGGCGTTGATGGAGTTGTTCATGATAAACTCCATTCTGGCAAGTCCAACGCCGTCATTTGGCATTTGCGCAAAGCCAAAAGCCTCCGCTGGGTTGCCGACGTTGACAAAGAGTTTGGTTTTTGTGGGCTTGAGGTTGCTCATATCGGTCGTCTTGATGGTGTACTCAAGCGCACCTTCATAGACATGCCCCTCGTCGCCCTCGGCACAACTCACCGTCACTTTTTGTCCATTTTGCAGAACTGTTGTTGCATCGCCGCACCCGACAACGGCAGGCACGCCTATCTCTCGTGCCACGATTGCCGCATGACATGTACGGCTTCCACGGTTAGTTACAACTGCCGAGGCTTTTTTCATAACAGGCTCCCAGTCGGGGTTTGTCGTATCTGCTACCAAGATATCGCCCTCTTTAAAGCGGGCAAATTCTGAGGTGTCGTTGATGATGGTTACCTCTCCGCTCCCTATCTTCTCGCCGATAGCACGCCCAGATGTGAGCAGTTTCGCACCTTTTGCATTTAGTGAGTAGTGTCTGCTTGTCATGCTTTGGTTTTGTTTGCTCATAACCGTCTCTGGTCTTGCCTGAACGATGTATAGCTTGCCGTCATTGCCATCTTTCGCCCATTCAATGTCCATTGGTCGCCCATAATGCTCCTCAATCACAAGTGCCGCCTTAGCCAAAGTCATGGCTTCATCATCGCTGATGGAAAATCGATTTTGTTCCTCTTGTGTTGTCGGGATATTGAGCGTTCTTGAGGTGGCATCATAGAGCATCTTCTCTTTTTTGCTCCCCAAAGAGCGTTTTAAAATAGTGGTTATCCCCTTTTTAAGTGTCGGTTTAAAGATAAAAAACTCATCGGCGTTTACCCGCCCGCTTACCACATTTTCGCCCAGTCCCCAGATGGCGTTGATGAGGATGAGATTCTCCGAACCGCTCTCGGTGTCAAGCGTAAACATAATCCCGCTTGATGCCCCATCGCTTCGCACCATTTTTTGCACACCCACGGAGAGGGCAACTTTGAAATGGTCAAACCCACGGCTTGTACGGTAGCTGATGGCTCGGTCGGTAAAGAGTGAGGCGAAACATTTTAGAGCACATGCCAAAAGTTCCTCCTCACTGCTTACATTTAAAAAAGTCTCTTGTTGTCCCGCAAAAGAGGCATCGGGCAAATCCTCCGCCGTTCCTGAGGAGCGAACCGCTACATCTATATGTTGTGAGCCATACTCGCTTGAGAGGGTTTTGTATGCTTCGAGAAGTTCACCCGATAGTACTTTTGGAAGATGTGCGTTTAAGATAAGCGTACGGACTTCAAGTCCACGCTTTTGGAGATTGTCGGTGTCGGCGATATCCAAATCACTAAGAATTTGGGCTATTTTATCTTTGATGCCGTTTTCTTCCAGAAGCAGCCAGTACGCCTCGCTTGTGGTAGCAAAACCGTTTGGAACAGTGACACCCTTTGGGGTTAGGTTTTGGTACATCTCCCCAAGTGAAGCGTTTTTGCCGCCGACAATGGAAATATCGCCGATGGTCAGTTCATTGAAAAAGCGAATATAGCGCATAGTAAAACCCTCCGATGTTAAAAAATGGAATTGTTAAAATATACCTGACATAGAGCGAACAAGTGCGCCCTCAAGCGCTGGTTTAGCCTCTTCAAACTCTAAGTTAACTTGGTTTGCGGTGCTTACGATGCGGGTTCGATATGTTTTCCACTCCATTTTACCGCCTTGAATATCTTGTTTGGTTGTAGTAGAGCTTCCTTGATCCAGATAAGCCTTTTGCGTTTGCGTGACGACCTCACCCTCTAGCGGTCTCTCACGAATCTGCAAATCAGTCACCATCACATAGAGGTTGTCTTTTACCATCGCATCAGCAGCGATGCCTACTACCGCTCCTGCCAAACCAAGGGCTGCTCCAGTTCTTCCGCTTCCCGTTGCCGCATAACCCGCAGCAGCACCCATGACGCCTCCGCCAAATGCTGAATTGACATACGATTGAGACTCTCTGAGGTCAGATTTGCCTACTTTGAGGATATTGCCCTGTAGCATATAGGTCGCCTCTTTTGGGTCTTTTGTCACTCTATAGCCTCTGTTGATAAAAGCTGCTTCAACCCTTGAGGCGATATTTACCTCTTGGTCAGAGGTATTTTTAATATCTACAAAAACAATCTTTTTCTCTGGTGCAACTGGTTCTAAAAAGATAGTTTCAGACATCTTTGTTTGCACATCCAAATCTTTTTTGCTAATTGCGGTATTCATCGCACTACAACCGCCAAAACTTATAGCCACGACCCCTAACACGAAAGAGAGTGCTACTACGCTTACAATTTTTTTCATAAAAAACCTTTTTGTCGAAATATATACAAATCATACTCAAAAAACTTAAACATCGCTCCTTGCAATAAAAATATGCTAAACTAGAAAAAAAATTCTAAATGGAGAAAAAAATGAGACGATTTCTGGCAATGCTACTGCTCCTTGCCTTTTTTGCGGGATGCAGTTCTAAAGAAGACGCTGTTGTTATAAAAGGGTACTTTTTCTTTAATGGCAACACAAAAAATATAGCTATTTCTATCGATAAGGGGCAGAGATTTGGTGTTGTTGCGGGTCAAACCAACCTCTATGCGATTGTTGCTGGAAGCCATACTATCGATATCTACAGAGGTGATTTGATGATTTTAAGCCGTACTTTTATTGTGCGTGAGGGTCTTGCCAAAGAGATAGTGATAGAATGAAGATAAACGCACTCTATATATCGGCGCAAGAGAAAAATGTCGGTGCGCTTTTTGTCTCTATGGGAGTGATGGAGATGCTCAAGCGCAACATCGACAAAGTGGCTTTTTTCCGCCCCATCATACCATCAAAAGATGTGCGTGACAGAGATATAGAGTTTATGGTTGAGCGTTACAAGCTTGGCATGGAGTATGAGGAGTGCTACGGGTTTGACCTTGATAGTTTGGAGACGCTTCTTGCTTCAAGTGGCGTGGATGAGGTTTTGGGTACTCTTGTGGCAAAGTTTCAAAAACTTCAAGAACGTTATGATTTTATCCTTTGCGAGGGGATTGCCCGCTCACTTTTGCCGCTTAGCCAAAACTATGACTTGGGTGCGCTTATCGCCCAAAATTTTGGTGCTTCTGTTGTTAATATTATCAACGCAAAAGAGCGTACGCCGCAAGAGATTTATGAAAACATCTCCATAGAAAAAGAGCATCTTCTCTCCCTAAACTCTCTGTGTTTTGCAACTTTTATAAGCCGCATAGAGGCACAAAAACAGGCTTTTTTTGAAACGCACTTTGGGGGAGCGGAACAAAATATCTACTTTTTAGAGGAGCTTAAAGAGCTTGATGTGCCTACTCTTGAAGATGTTGTTGAGACGCTTGAAGCCAAAAAGATAGTTTTTTGCCAAAATGACAACGCAAGAGCCATTCGGGGCTTTACCATCGCTACATCTGGAGTTGAGAGCTTTTTGGAGCAGATAAAAGAGGATGATTTGGTGGTTGTGGATGCGCAAAGGTCGGATATCATCTTGGGGCTTGTCGCCTCGTTTTACTCCAAAGAGTACCCAAAAATCAACGCCGTTCTTTTTGTAGATGGAGCAGAACTCCATCCAAATATCGCAAAGATAATCATGGGACTCAAAGAGTACAACATCCCATTTTTAAGCCTAAAGAGCGATGCCCTTGAGAGCGTGAAAAAACTGTTCCATGTCCGCTCAAGACTGCGCCAAAACAGCGAGAGAAAGATAGCTTTGGCACTTGGTCTCTTTAATGCCAGCATTGATACCTCCGTGCTTGAAGCAAAGATTCAGACGCAAAAAAGTGATGTTGTAACGCCCGTCATGTTTGCCTACAAACTCTTTGAGATGGCACGCAAAAAGAGAAAAAAGATAGTTTTGCCAGAGAGTTGTGACGAGAGGATTTTGCGAGCGGCTGAGATAGTTTTGCGCCGTGATGTATGTGAAATCATCTTTTTGGGCAGGGAGGATGAGGTGCGGGAACACGCCCAAAAACTAGGGATTGATATCAGCA
>CAXNED010000021.1:0-12308 GCA_964201385.1 Sulfurimonadaceae bacterium
TTTTGTTCTTTGCGGATGCTCCTCTATCTCTTTTTTGGACGCAAAAAGGTTGGATGCACTCATGTTAAAACCAAAATCAATAGGCTTGACAATATGATATTTCACACCTCTTCTATCAAGTTCAAAAAGCTGGTTGGAGGTAAATGCACTCATAATATCTACTTTTTTATCTATAAAAGTGTTAATGTTAAAAGTATGCTCTTTGATGGTGGAGTTCTCTTTTGTGATGTTGTAGTGCTTAAGCATCAGTCCCAAAGGGCTGTATTTTAGCTCATTACTCGTACCCATGATGGTTTTGCCAATCATCTCTTTTGGCTCTTTTATGAGAGTATGTGAGACAAAAATAAGTGGAGATTGCTGTAGATAAGTCGCTAGGAGGATGATGGGCTTGACTTTTCCATTATCAACAAAGATACTAGAGTGGTAGATACCGAAGTTGCTTTTTTGTTTTAGGACACTATCAATGATATCTTCTCCGCCCTCATACTCCAAGATGGCGACATCAACACCCGCTTCTTTGTAAAAACCCTTCTCTTGCGCCATGATAAAACCCGCGTTTTCAAACTGAAATTTCCAGTCAAGCTGAAGTGTAACTCTCTCTAGCGTTTGCGCGTAAAGAGAGAGGGCAAAGAGAAGTGTGAGAAGTGCTATTTTCACTTGGTGACCTTAAATAGTGTCAGATTTGTGGCAAGTTTAACATAAAATAACTTTGTTAAAAGTGAAAACTCTCTTTTTTAAAGACGTGGAACTCTTTTGCCACTTTTTCGTTTTCAAGTCCGAGGGATTTGAGTGACTGAGGGTGCGCCAAAAACCACCCCAATGTGACATCTACTCTGTCCCCTTTTTCGATTTTGAAGTCCCGTCTCACGGCTCTTTTTTCGTTGGCTTGTATCATAGTGTCTTTGAGTGTTACATCGGCTTCCCACGGCATGGCGGGTTTGCCATCTTTGCCGATGACACGTACAAACTGCTCCTCTGCAAGTGCCTCTGTTTTGCCGCCTCTTGTGACGCTAATCTTAAGAACTGCTAGGCGCATCGGATGGAGCAGGAGTGCGTGGGAGCTTTGGTTGTCAACATTGATGATAAAGTGGTCGATGTTGCGAAGAAGTGAGATTTGGACGTACTTTTTGAGCATGTCTGAGTTGGCGTGCGCCCCAGCAAAACCGTGGAAAGAGTGCGTTTTAGTCTCGATAACGGAGGAGAAACTCCCCTCTACTTTTGGCATGTGACAGCTCACGCAGTTTGCACTCTTCATCTCGTCGTTGACGTTTGTAGAGCAGAGGTTAAGTCCATGAGCGTTGAGGTTGTGCGAGTGACAGCCGATGCAGACATTGCCGTTTGCAAAATGCTCATTTTTCTCGGTGATGATTTTGTGATACGGTGACTCTAAAGAGCTTCTCGTAGAGCCGTAAAAGCTAAGTTTCTCTTTGGAGATGATGTTCGTGTTACTCATCTTGCCATGCTCGATACTCTCTATACGGTGGCAGTAGGCACAACCAACCGCCTCTTGATGCGTCTCATTTTTTGGGTCTGGAAGTGCTTTTTGCCCTTTTGTGAGCATAGCGTCAAGATTGTCCGCCGCAGGAGCGTGGCACTTGCCGCAAGAGTACTGTTCTAGCTTGTTTTTGTGCGGATGTTTGTCCCAAATGGCTTTGTGGATGGGGTCTTTGTCGGGCGTAGCGTTGGCATGCATGGAGCCGTAATACTCCTCATAAATCTTTGGATGACACGCCTGACACTCCGCACTTTTTGCAAACTCATGTGCAGTGTCGTTGCCTAAGAGCCAAGCGGCAGCGGCTAGGAGAAGAAGCAGTTTTTTCATAAGGTATCCTTGTTTGGTTTATAGAACTATTATAACACTAAAAATGTGTAAAACTTATTTCTCTCCCGCATTTGCGGGAAGCTTTAGGGGGTTGTAGGGACACTTGTGTCCCTGCCATAAATAGGGGCTTTTGCTCCTATTTATGTGTAACATCAGTAAAAAAACTATTGTTGCTCTTGCACAGGGCTTTTTGCAACATAGCGAAGCCATAAAAAGCCTAAAAGTCCTGCCGATAAAGAGGCGGCGAGTATGCCAATCTTTGCTTGAAATATAAGTGCGTCATTGCCTGCAAATGCCAAATCAGCGACAAAAATGGACATCGTAAAGCCGATACCGCCCAAAAACGAGACACCCACTATCTGGCTCATTGTGCTATTTTGCGGCAGTGAGGCGATTTTGAGTTTGATGGCTAAGTAGGCAACCCCCGCAATCCCGATAGCCTTTCCAAATATAAGCCCCATGATGATACCCAAAGAGACGTTTTGCGTGATGGATGCGCCGATGGAGGAGAAATCTATGGCGATGCCAGCGTTTGCAAGAGCAAAAAGCGGGATGATGACTAAACTTATAGGCAGATGCAGTGAGTGTTCAAGGCGTGCAGAGGGAGAGCCAACAGCGTCTATCTTGTCTTTTATGTTTTGCAAAATCGCTTTTTGTCTCTCGTGCATCGTGTTGTCCGTGGCAACTGGATAGTTGTCGTACTCGTCAAGAAGATTTTTGGTGTGAGCGGTAAAGGAGGTCGGTGTGTATTTTGGTTTTGATGGGATGCTTAGTGCGGCGATTACCCCAGCGATAGTCGCATGAACGCCAGATTCGAGCATAAAAAACCACATAAAAAGCCCCACAACAAAGTAGGGAAGCACAGCATGGATACCAAAACGGTTGAATGCGACCATCACTAAAAACGCCACAAACGCCATCATAAGCCATGAAAGATGAATCTCGTTTGTGTAAAAAAGTGCGATAACGATAACCGCTCCAAGGTCATCCACAATGGCAAGAGCGACCAAAAATGTCACAAGTGAAGTGGAGACTCTGTTGCGCAAAAGCACAAGCGCACTGATGGCAAAAGCGATATCTGTAGCCATAGGAATGCCCCAACCGTTACTCCCTTCGCCGCCGCCGTTGATGGCGGTGTATATAAGTGCGGGAAAGAGCATCCCGCCGATTGCGCTAAGTATGGGTAGCATCGCCACTTTGATGTTTGAGAGTTCGCCGACTAAAATCTCCCGTTTTATCTCTAGCCCGATGATAAAGAAAAAAACCGCCATAAGCGCATCGTTAATCCAATGGTGCAAAGAGTGCGAGAGCGTAAAATCCCCGATTTGTAGCGCAATAGAGGTATGAAAAAAGTGCATATAAGCATCATAAAGCGGAGTGTTAGCCAACACAAGCGCAACGATGGTCATACTCATCAAGATGATACCCGTCGTCGTCTGTGCGTGGATAAAGTGTTCAAAAGGGGTAGCGATTTTGTTAAAAGCCTTCTCCCACGGTGCGTATAGTTTCATTTTTTTTCTTTGTGTGGATGGTATTAGATTATACCTTATGAAAAAAAACAGGGGGGAAATTATTGGCGTATCTCTTTTATAAACTCTTCAACTGCTTGGATGGAGTTTGCTATAAGATCTACCCCTTTGATTTGGATGGGTTTTGCGTCTATAAAAAGCGCTTGTCCACCCACGATAATCGTCCCTTTAAAGAGCGAGTTTTTTCCTCTAAGCTCTTGGACTATCTCTTGAAGTAGGTAGAGGTTTGAGGGCATGGTAATAGAGAGGGCAATAAGAGATGGTTTTGTTTGATGCACTATTTCTAAAAGCTCGTCTATTGAATTTTTATCCAGAAGTGTGATGACTTCAAAGCCTAAGTTTTCAAACGATGCCGCAACTACTTTTGCTCCTGAGATGTGCAACTCATCGCCGATGGTGGCGACAACTGCTTTGCATGAATGTTCTATTGGTTTATAAAGCGCATCGTTGGTATGTTTTTTAAAAAAGAGCTCAAGTGTTGCGGAGGCGAGATGCTCTTTGGCGACGCTGATGCGGTTTGTCTCCCATAAGTAGCCTACATAGTGCATACATTTTGCCGCGAGGTTGTCAAAAAAGAGGGCGCATGAAGCGTAGTTTTGTCTGTTTTGCTCAAAAATCTCCTCTACCCTTTGCACATCTCCTCTCAAGAGTGCTTCTGTCATCGCAAGAGTGAGTGCGTCTGGCTCCTCTTGTTTTTGTTCCGCTGTTTTTTGGATATAAAAGTCGTGTTGCCGTGCCATCCACTCATAAACAGTGCGTATCTCCGCGGCATGTGCAACAAAAAGATACTTTTCAACTGACTTGATGCTTTGTGCGTAGATGGTGCGGATATACTCAAAATCAATTTTTCTGCTCATAAAGTAGGTATAGCGCCACTCTAAGTAAGAGCGCAAAATACTCTCTTTTTGGAAAAAAGCGGCGTTATAGACGATGAGAGACTCAAACTTGAGGTCCTCATAAACTCGCTCTTCGCTCATCTCTAGCATAAGCTCTTTTGCGCAAATCTCCTCGCTAGTTTGAAGCGCATGAAAAGCGTCATAGTAGATTTTGAAGCTGTTTTTGTAAAAATGCTCAAGCGTTAGGCGTGTTGGATAAGCAAATGTATCATCCATGATACGTCTCTATAAATGTCTCAAGAGGCACGGGTTTGGCGTGGAGATAGCCTTGTGAAGCGTCGCATCCATACTCTGCTAGTTTGCTGAAGTGCTCCTGTGTCTCTACTCCCTCGGCTTGCACGCTCATTTTAAAAATCTTAGCGAGGTTGATAACTGCTTTGACTATGGCATCGTCACTCTCATCTTCGAGCATATCACGGACAAAGGATTGATCAATTTTGAGTTTATCGACTTGAAACTTTTTGAGGTAGTTGAGGCTTGAGTGTCCTGTGCCAAAATCATCAAGTGAGATTTTAAAGCCATAGCTATGGAGTTCATTGAAAATTATCTGTGCGATTTGGACATTTTTCATCACTTGATTTTCCAGAAGTTCTAGTTCGATTTGCGATGGTTCTATGTTGTAGTCCTCGCAAAGTGTTTTCATCTTTTTGGCAAATTGCGGTTCAAAAAATTGTGTCGGTGCGATGTTGATAGCTACTTTTATCTTTGTTGTACCCATCTTTGCGTTGAGAAGAGCTGTGTCTTTGAGTACTTTTTGTACAACTAAAGCGTTAAACTCTCGCTCAAGGCGTGTTTGGCTGAGATAGTCTAAAAAAGCAAGAGGCGGGACAATCCCTTTTGTCGGATGTTGCCACCGTACAAGTGCTTCTGCGCCGATAAGTTTGGATGTTTTAAAATCAATAACGCTCTGATAGTACATCACAAATTCATCGTTTTTGATGGCATCGCGCAACTCGCTTTGGATGGTGACTTGGTTGCTGATTTTTTGGCTCATCTCTTGACTAAAGAGAACAAAACCATCCCTGCCGCCCTCTTTGACTTCATACATCGCCACATCGGCGTTTTTGATAATCTCTTCTGCTTTTTTCCCATGGTCTGGATAGAGCGCTATACCTATGGAGAGTGACATAAAAAAGGATTTGGACTCGATGAGGATAGGTTCGCTCATCGTTTTTTGGAGCTTTTTTGCCAAGATGAGCATATCTGCAGACTCTTTGACATCTTTAGCGATGATAACAAACTCATCACCTCCGATGCGTGCAAGGATATCTTCGCCCCTTATGGCGCTACTGAGCCTTTTAGAGACGCTTTGAAGCATCACATCGCCGATGTTGTGTCCGTAGGTGTCATTGACCTCTTTAAACTTATCGAGGTCTATAAAAAGCACGCCCACTTTTGTTTTGGCTCTCTTTGCCCCCTCTATGGCATTGGCAAGCTGAGACTCAAACTGAAATCTGTTGGGAAGCCCAGTGAGAGGGTCATGGTTGGCATAGAAGTAGATTTTTTTGTCGTTTTCTTTAAGGGAAGTGATGTCGCTAAAGATGGCGATATAAAATATCTCGTTGTACTTTTTGTTTTTGATTTTGGAGATAGAGAGCCACTCTGGATAAATCTCGCCGTTTTTTCTTTTGTTCCAAACTTCGCCTTTGAAAAATCCGTTATTTTCGAGATGTGCGTACATATTTTCATAGAAATTTTTATCGTGCATGCCTGACTTGAGGATACGAGGATTTTTGCCCATTACCTCCTCTTTTGTGTAGCCTGTGATTTTGGAGAAGGCTTTGTTGACGGAGACTATCTCTGCTTTTTTGTTCGTTATCACGATACCCTCGCTACTGCTCTCAAAAAAGACTGCAGACTGTTCAAGCTCCATCTCTCTGCTCTTTGCAGCGGAGATATCGTTGCAAATATGGATGATATACTCCTCTTTTGCCTTGTAGAAAGTAGATTCATACCATTTTTTGTCCTCCTCTTTTTGAAGAGTAAAACTTCTATTGCGCCCGAGTTTGGAGGTGATGAAGTCAAAACCGAGATTGCACTGGCTGATGGCATCAAACTTTATAGTATCGATGGATTGGGCTGTGAGATGGTTCGCGCTTAGGTAACGCTCATTTGCCCAAAAGAGCAGACCATCACTCTGGTAAACTCCGATGCGCATGGGGTTGAGGTCGAGGACATGGACTAAAATATAGTTTTTTGTCTCTAAAAGAAGTGCTTTTTTAAGACGCTCTAGCTCGTTGTCTATGTAACCGAGGAGTTTTTTAAGCTCAAAAGGTTTGGTGAGAACAAAGTCGATGTACTGGAGTGTGTCCGCACTCTCTTTGAGTTGTTGCGCACTAAAAGGAGAGAGTAAAATAATGCGAGAAGTTCTTTTTTCTGCAATGTTTTTCATCTTTTTGATGTTTTGGATATAGCTCTGCACGCCGACATCGATAAGGATGATGTTGTATAAAGAGGTGTTGATGTCTAAGAGGACATCTTTGCTTGTGGCGTGTTTGCTAAAGAGTTCACCGTACGTGCTAAAGAGCGTCTCATAGGTATCTAGTGCGATGAGACTGTCGCAAATAACGAGGATTTTAAGCGCTACCACTCTTTACTCCTCCTCTATGTGCGGCAGCGTCAAGATAAAGTCCAAACCATTTTTAAGGATGAGTTTTTCAAACGTTGTTCCAAGGAGTTCGCCAAAATGTTGTTTACAAAATTCAAAACCGACATGGCTTGTGATTTGCGGATCAAAATGTTTCTCCATAAACTCGATAACGATAGCTCTGCGCCCATCGTCGTTGGTGTAAAAAACGTGGAGTGTAAGTGTCTCTTCGTGGCAACAACTCTGCTTGATTTTGATGATAACTGAGAGGAGCTCAAGTAAAAAGAGCGTCGCTTTACTCGGACTGCACATCGCAACAACACTCTCATCAAGCTCCTCTATGATTTGGATGTCATTTTGTGCAAACGTGTAGGAGAAAAGATGTAAAAATTTTCGTAGCAAGAGCGTAAAGTTTTTCTCTTTGTCTAAGAAGAGTTCGCTGTAGTAGTGGATGTTTTTTCCAAGCAATATGTTGAGAGCGTCGATGGAGTTTTGCATATTTTGGAGTATCTTTTGGTTTTGTGGGTTTTGCTGACTTTGGTGCACGAAAGTTTGAAGCAAGAGGGAGATTTCGCCTAAACCGTTTTTGACACTTGTCGCGATGTCCATAACGCCAAGCTCTACAAGGTTAAACTGATAGTTGATGGTTTGGGCGATGTTGATAGACTTGAGCTGTTCAAAACCACTTGTGAGCTCTTTAACAAACTTGATGTCCTGCTCTTTTTTGATAAGTTCATGCTCCACTTTGAGCGTAATGTCTTCTATGCTAAAGACTGCGCCCATAAACTCTCCCTTGACATCAAAGAGTGGAGAGCCGTTGATGGAGACGCTTATTTTTTTGCCTACACCATTGGTGATGATAAGTTGTTGGTTTGCAATGGATTCAAACGTTTTTTTGATGATGGCAAAGGGAAGAAGATGCTCTTGTGTTGGGTTGCCATCCATGTCGGTAGCCTCCCATGAGTGAGAGTTGTAGTGTTTTTCAAGAAGCTCTTTTTTAGAGAGCGAGAAGAGCTCTTGCGCATTTTTGTTGACAAAACTTATCTCTCCAAGCGCATTGACCATTACGATAGCATCGGGAGTGGTGTTGATGATGGCGTCGCTGAGCTCTTTTTGTTTGCGCAAATCCTCTGTTTGGAGTTTGAGTTTTTCGGTGAGCTCCTCAAGCTCTTTGCCTCGTTGCTCTTTGTCCTCATAAATAACCTTGAGTTCACTATAAGCAGTTTGAAGCTCCTCATTGGTGCTTTGAAGCTCTTCGTTGGTCGTCTCAAGCTCTTCATTGGAGCTTTGCAACTCCTCGTTTGAGGAGCTTAACTCTTCGTTGAGGCTTTGCATCTCTTCATAGCTTGTCTCTAGCTCTTCGATGACATTTTGCAGATGCGATTTTGTGCGGGTGAGTTCATCGCTTAGTTTTTTGATCTCATGAGAGTTCTCTGTATCAGAAGCGATATGCCCTTTTATGTTTTGGACACTCTCACTCTCAAAAAAGAGGGTATAAAACCACTCTTCGCTTACATCATTTTGGATGGGAATGACCATAATGCGTACATACTTCACGACCCCCTCAAAGAGTTCGATGGTGCAGTAGGGTGTTTTTTGTGTTTTGTTACTCTTTTGTGCATCCATAAGCGCACCGCGCAAGTCAAGAACAAGCTCCTCTTTGAGTGATTTGAAGATATTGTTCGTCGCTTTTCCTTGCGCGTGGATAAGGTAAGGAATCTCCCCTTTGACGTAGATGATTTCATTGGAGCTGTTGAGCACAACGCATTGGTTGAGAAGATAGGCTTGTGTCGCTTCGATGATTTTTTCTTCCAAAATCTCCTCAGTTGATTTTGCACTTTTGGTTTTTGGCTCTTCGTAGCTTTTATAGTTGCCTGCGTAGTTATAGAGTCTTGGCAGCTCTTTTGTGCCTGTGTATTGGGGTTTGTAAATCTTTTCTAGCTTTGCCACGGGAACAAAAAGGTCGGAGTTTTGCCCGATGGATTCGGAGTTGCCCAGCATAAGAAAACCGTTGTCTTTGAGTGCATAATGAGCGATATGAAAAAATCTGTTTTGCAGGTTTTGGTTGAAGTAGATGAGCATATTGCGACAACTGATAAAGTCAAGGCGTAAAAATGGAGAGTCGCTGATGATGTTGTGTTTAGAAAAAACGACAAGCTCACGGATGGATTTTTTGACCTCAAAATGGTTTTTATGGACTAAAAAGTAGCGCTGTACATAATCTTTATGCATGTTGATAAGGCTTGTCTCGGCGTAGATACCCGCACGCGCGATTTTGAGTGACTCATCGTCGATGTCGGTTGCAAAGATTTTGATTTTGTACTTGCTGATTTTCTCTTGAAGTATTTCACTCACAAGAATAGCAAGAGAGTACGCCTCTTCACCCGTAGAACACCCAATGCTCCAGATGCGAATCTCCTCTCCTTGCTCTTTTTTGGCGATAAGCTCTTTGAGATACTCTTTTGCTTTTTCAAATACATCTCTGTCGCGAAAAAACTCTGTCACGCCGATAAGGATGTCGTTGTAGAGGTTTGAGACTTCCTCGTCATTTCCTTTGAGCATATCCACATACTGTTCAAGCGTGTCGATGCGCGTCGCTGCAAGACGGCGTTCGATGCGTCTGATGATGGTGTTTTTCTTATACTGAGAAAAATCTATCCCTTTTTCTTCAAAGATAATGCGGTGGATTTGCGCCATAACGCTCTCATTGAGACTATCTCCCACGCTTTTGCCCAGCTTCGAGACGATGCGCTCAACCTCTTGTGCTATCGCGTCGATAGGAACGACCAAATCAACTTTGCCCGTGTTGATGGCGGAGACTGGCATACCATCATACTTTGCACTTGAAGGAGACTGCGCGATGGTAATCCCGCCTGAAGCTTTGATAGCGCGGATACCAAACGCCCCATCACTCCCCGTTCCTGAGAGAATGATACCAATAGCCCTTGTGCCATAGGCAGTTGCAAGTGAGTTGAAAAAGTAGTTTACAGAGGGTTTTGGACCAAAAGTTTGTTCGATATTTTTGAGATACACTTTGCCGTTTGCCACATAAACATCGCTGTTTTCAGGGGTCATATAGATAGTTTGAGGCTTGATAACCATGGCATTTTTAACTTCAACCACAGGGATGTTGGTGACACGCGAGAGCAAATCCACCATCATGCTCTTATGCGTAGGGCTCAAATGTTGCGCGATAATATACGCGCAATTTTGTATGTTTTTGAGCTTTGCAAGCATAACCTGCAACGCCTCCAACCCACCCGCAGAAGACCCAATCCCAATAACCGTCAACTCTTTTATAGTAGCCATAATAACTCTTTTTGTAGTTTTTGAAAAAAAATAATAGTACATTATATATATATATATATAACTTAAAAAAGACTAAATTTTAACCATTTTTTTACTCTTAAGGGCATTATATAAAAAAATTGTTGCAATAAAATAGCATAGAGATGGTTTCTTGAAAAAAGTTTTTAAAAATATTGCAATAGCGTTGTTTTTTAATCTTTAAACTTTTTGGTTACAATCACCTCATGAATTTACAAGACTTAAAAAATAAAACAATCCTCCTTTTTGGTAAAAGCCGTGCTTTTAGTATGGATGAGTTTGCCTCGCAGATGAAGTTTCACAAGGTCAGCGTTGTGAGCAGTTATGGCGATGATGTCGCCCTTGTTGTAGAGGGAAAAATGATGACGCCTTATGAGCAAAATGCGAGCAGTGCGCTTTATGAGGAGTATGGGAGTGCGCTTGAGTTTGTTAGCGTAGATATTTTTGAGCGGGAAGTCGCACGCTACATCGACGCAAATACGCTTTTGATGTCGCTCAAACTCAGCCGCAACAAAGAACGGCTCAAGTCCTTTTTGCAAAATTCCATGATAGAAGATGCGCTCTTTTTTAAGCTTCTCAAGATGTACGCATGGGGCGGCGAGGATTTTTTTGAAAATGACGATAACCGTGATGTGAGTGCGGCTATTATTTTGCGTTTTTACAAAGATATCGAGCGCAACCACAACGTGCAGTATGCGACTTCTGGGTTTATCCATCTTTTGGCGCAAACGGACAACAAAGAGCTTATCCATGCGATTTTGGAGCTTGAACCCCTGCAAAAAACAAACAGCGCAAACACAAAAATCAAAACCCTTATCGCAATGCGTCATGATTGTGACGAGGCTATGCAGATGGCACTTTACACCTCAGACGAACCAAGCGTGCTTGAAGCACTCTGCAAAAATGAAAATCTATCAAAAACTCTGCTTGAAAAGCTTCTAAACGAGCCACAGTTTGCTCCTCTTTTGTCACGTTACGCCAAACTTGATGATGCACTCTTTGAAAAACTTTTGGTGATTGCGCCGCTTTTGCTTGCCAAAAATGAGACGCTCACTTTGGAGATGCAAGAACGTCTTGTCGCACTTGATGCAAGTGATGTCCATCTAGCACTCGCCTCCAACGAGAAAATCGCTCTTGCGGTAGTAGAAAAACTCCTCTCATTTGGCTCTTTGGAACTCCAACAAGCGGTTTACAAAAATGCCGCAACGCCAGCAGAGATACTTCAAGAGGCGTACAAAGAGAGCGTCAACCACGCCGCCATCGCCTCCAACCCAAACACCCCCCAAGAGATTTTAGAAGCAGTTGCAAACTCTGGCGACATAGAGGTTTTAAAAGGTTTGGCGCAAAACCAAAGCACGCCAGTCGCACTTTTGTACCAGTTACAGCTTGACTCAAGGCTTGCACGCAGCGTCAAAGAAAATCCCGCTTTTGGCAGGTATATACAACAAGAAAATATAGGGTGGATAGTATGACGATTACAGAACTCAAAGAGACCATAACTTCGCTTTTAGGGCAAAAAGTGCCTACATTTTTGTGGGGCGCACCAGGGATTGGCAAATCCTCAATCATCAAGCAGATAGCACGGGAGCAAAACATCGGTTTTATCGATTTGCGTTTGGCACTCATGGACCCCACCGACTTAAAAGGCATCCCGTTTTATGACAAAGAGAGCCACACGGCACTTTGGGCGCCGCCTGCATTTTTGCCAAAAGAGGGCGAGGGGATTTTGTTTTTGGATGAGCTAAACTCCGCACCGCCAAGCGTGCAAGCCTCGGCATACCAACTCGTACTAGATAGAAAAGTAGGAGAGTACGAACTCCCCGCTGGATGGGCGATAGTGGCGGCGGGCAACCGTGAGGGCGACCGTGGCGTGACTTACCGCATGCCAAGCCCTTTGGCAAACAGATTTGTCCATTTTGAGATGGATGTCCATGTCGATGATTGGCGTATGTGGGCGTTTGCAAACGGCGTGGATGCACGCATCATCGCCTACATTGCCTATAAAAAAGAGCATCTATTTACTTTTGATGCAAAGAGCGAAAGCAAGAGTTTTGCAACGCCAAGAAGCTGGGAATATGTCGATAAAATCCTAAAAGCAGGCATCAAACCCTCTCTTTTGCTTGAAGCCATCGGTGCGGCGGTTGGCA
>CAXNED010000022.1:0-12299 GCA_964201385.1 Sulfurimonadaceae bacterium
ACTCTGCGGACAACTCCATCGGCATCCACGCCTTTTACGAACTTCACCTCATCAGCATCTCTCTCTTGAGTGGGCATCTCTTTTACCTCAAAATAAAAAGTAGAAGCTGGAAGTGCAACATAAAAAGGGATATTGTTGTCATGCGCTGCGAGAGCTAAAAGATATGTCCCAATCTTTGCGACAACATCGCCACTCTCACTTACTCTATCAGCTCCGACAATAACCATATCAACATCGCCACGTTGCATCAAGCATCCTGCCGCCGTGTCGGTTATGATTGTGTGGTCTATCTCATTTTGAGCAAGTTCCCATGCGCCAAGTGAAGCACCCTCGCCTCTGGGTCTCGTCTCATCCACCCAAACATGGACGTTTATGCCTCTTCTTTTTGCCTCATAAATGGGTGCAAATGCCGCCCCATCATCCACAAAAGCAAGATAACCTACACTTGAGTGAGTGAGGATATTTATCTCCGTTTTGCCGCTCTTTTGTAAAATATCCTCTATAACATCACAACCAATTTTTGCTATTTTTTGGCTCTCCATCGCCTCTTTGTCGCTTAGTTCTATGGCAAACGCTCTTGCATCCTCTACCACATCTTGTGACTCTCTAAGTCGCTCCATCATCGCATCAACCGCCCATGCAAGGTTGCGTGTTACCAAACACGCCTCACGCAATAAAACCGCCTTTTCTCCAAGTGCCTCATAATCCCCAGAAACCTCAATAGCCGCCATATAAACCCCAAAAGCCGCCACAACTCCAACAACCCCCGCACCACAAACGGTTCTATTTTTTATAGCGTTTACCACCTCTTCTGTGTTTGTTAAATAGCGTGTATCATAGACAAAAGGCAACTGACGCTGGTCAATCACCTCTAAACACTCATCAAACATCTCATCGCTAAGCCATAACGCTTTATAATTACCTTGCATTTCTGATTTCCCTTAAGTCGGAAGTTTAAAAAATTGTAGCATAATTTCAGACTTTGCAAATTTGAAAACTAAGCGAACGATTCTGCAGCGAAGCGAAGCCTTAGTGAGTGTGTTTTCAAATTTGCAAAGTCTGAAATTTAAGGAGTAAACAATGGGTTGGACATGCCAACATGACCATAACGGTTACTGCAAACTTATAAAAAAAGCGTGTGTTCCAGGGATGAGGGGGTGTATATTGCAAAAGAGCGAATACATCTTTAGCACAGGCAGTTTTGAAGAGGACAAAAAAATCCAAGAGTCCAAAGAGCCAAAAGAGGAGATAGACTTTGCGGCGTTAGCCAGAAGCAACTAGCCCCAAAACTCCAGCGGATTTGGATACTTAAAACTGTATCCAAGCTCTTTGATGACCTTCTCCGACAAAACTCTGCGCTTTAAAAAACCCTCAAAAGCCCCCACATCCACACCAAACTTTTGAGCGTTTTTTTGATGGATTTCAAGGCGTGTCGGATGCATGGGCGCTACAAGATTGTAAATCCCTTGCGTTATGCCACGCTCCAACATCCCCTTGATGATAGCTATGACATCATCCCTATGGATGTAGTTCACATAACCATCACTAAATTTTGTCGCGCTCTTCCAACGTCCAGCGACCCTGTCCTCACCCATCAACCCGCCAAGCCTCAGCACAAGCACTCTCTCTCGTAGTCCAAGCAGCAAATCCTCCGCCTCTTTGATAAGAGACGATAGCGTGATAACCGCGCTCTCATCCACATCGTCATCAAACTCTTTATAAACAGATGTAGAACTCATGAGTATTATATTTGCGTCAGGTTTTGTAAGTGCGGCTATTTTTTGAAGTGTTGTGAGGTAGTTATCTTTTGTGTGCATGGCAATGATGAGCGTATCGCTCCGCCAAAAGTGGGCATCATCTGTTGTAGTTTCTCTTGAAAAACACTCTACCTCAAACTCTTTTTTGAGTTCAAGAGAGAGCGGTTTTCCAAGCCAGCCGCACCCAAATATACCCACCCTTTTCATGATAGTTTACTGTTTTGGCTTGTTTTCGTTGTAGCTTTTTTTGATGACAACCATCTCGTAGATGGAGACCTCAGGCATTGCCTCTTCTATGAGCTTGTCAGTCTCGGCAAATTTGCCTTTCATCTTCTCAATCTCTGTATATCCCTTAGGTTTTACTTCACTTATCGCCAAACCGAAGCTCGCCGCCCATACGATGGCAAGCATTATCCAAACTGTTTTTTTTGCGCCTGTATAGACACCTAAAAAGTGAAATGCAACGCTTAAAAGCGCGCCTATTAAAAGAATAGTTGTTAAACTCATTTTGCTAAATTGTCTCCTCTTGGTTTCATCTCGACTCCTGTTCCCTCTAACATCTTATCCCCAAAACTCTTGACCCCTAAAGTGCCTAAAAGCATCAAAAGAGTGACAAGAAAAAGAAAAAATATCGCCATCCCATAGCGTCTCAATTTTTCTCTCATTTCGTTTTGTTCTCTTCCTGATACACTTCACTTCCCTTCCAGTCAACACAGCGTGCAGTGTGGAAGTCTCTCTCATAATCAGGATGCTTAAAGAGATGGTCTTCAAGTTTCCACTCCATACTTTGAGAGATAAGCACAGATTTTGAGATGGTTCTTCGCATCTTGTTTTCACAGATGATAGTCTCTCCAGCATTGAAAAGTTCCTCAACCCCATTCATCCTTTTTACAGTAATGCTATAGTGAAATGCAACCATCAAAGAGACGACAACACCGACTGAAATCATCCCTTTTTTAAATGCACCCTTTGGCATAAAATCTCTCGTTGTAACAAATGCGGTCACACTTAATATAAAAATTCCTATGATAATGTAAACTATCTCTAGCTCGAAAAAAAGTTGCATATCTACTCCTTACCTTTACTATATTGCTCTTCCCAAGTCTCAAACTCAGGGGTAAAATACTCTATACGAACCTTTTTAAACTCACGTGAGCTATAAAGCGGCATATGACTTTTTGCATCAATCTCTGCTGCCATCTCTTCTATGATACTGTTTGTCTCTTCTTCACTCTTTCCGTGAACCATGGTAAAGAGGTTGTATTGCCAGTTTGGATATTTTGGGCGAAGGTAGCAGTGAGAAACCGCACTAAATGCAGCCGCTTTCTCGCCTATCGCCTCTCCGTTTTCTTCATCCACATCCCAAACAACCATCGCATTTGCGCTAAATCCAGCTTTTCTATGGTTAAGGATAGAAGCAAATCTTCTCATAACACCTGCCTCTTGAAGTTCGCTAAGCGCGCCAAAAAATGTATCATAATCAATCTCTAAGGCATCAATTATCTTCTTAAATGGTTCATGCGTAAACTCGATATCGTTTTGTGCATAACGGATGATGGAGTGGTGCAGAGGAGTTAGCTCAATATCGGTATGTTGTACCTTTTTGACCTCCTCTTTTTTCTCATCTTTTCCAGTTGTGTTTAGTTTGACGTTGATTTTAAAAAGCTTGAGTGTTGGAAGCATGATATACTCTTCTGCACCCGTAACCTCAGCAAGAACCTCAAGTGTTTTTTCAAGACCAAGTTTAGAGTTTGGAGCAACTGCAAGCGTAAACCAGATGTTAAAATCATGATTTCTCTCATAGTTGTGTGAAATCCCTGGATGGGAGTTGATAATCTTGACCGCATCACTAATCTTTTGTGATGGGATTTTAAACGCAACCAAAGAGGAGACATATCCAAGTCTCTTTGTGTCAAAAATCGCTGACGTTTGACGCACTATATTTGCTTTTTTCTGCTCTTGCAAAATGGCAAGAACCTCATCTTCGCTCATGCCAAGTTCATCAGCAATTACCTCAAATGGTCTTGCAACCAAAGGAAATTTCTTTTGAATACGTGATAATATTTCATCTTTCATCTATAGTTATAGTCCATTTTTTTGATTTTAATTTTTCGATTGTAGCCTCATTTCAATTAATCCTAGTTGATGTCCATCAACAAACAAGTTTAAGAAAGTATGCTATTATGTCGCACAACCAAAGAGATAATAAAGAGATGATTTGAGCTATTTTCCTGCCTTTTTAAAACTCCAAAACAGAAAAATTCTTCTTGTTGGAGGCGGTTTGGTAGCCTCTTCAAAACTGCGCCATCTTTTAGATTTTACTACAAATATCTCTGTTATAGCTCCCATTTTATCAGATGAAACAGAGCGTCTCATAAAAGAAAATAACCTCTCTTTAGAACAAAGAGGCTATGAAAAAGGAGACATTAAGGGCTTTGATATCGTCGTCGTGGCAGTGGACAACATTGCACTTCAAGCGGAGATATTTAAAGAGTCAAGAGAGTATAATTGCCTTTGTAATTGTGTCGATGCTACAGAATATTGCGATTTCATCTTTGGTTCTATCATTAAAAAAGATGATTTGACTATCGCTATCTCCACCTCTGGAGCATCTCCTGCGTTGGCAAAACAGTTAAAAAAATATCTTGAAAAACTCATTCCCAACGACATAGGAGGTTTTTTAAAAGAGATGAAAAACCTTAGAGAGACGTTGCCAAAAGGCAAAGAGAGAATGAAAATGCTTGAAGAAAAAGCAAAAAATTATATACAAAAATGGAGTAACTAGATGAATGTAAAAAAAGCCCTAATTTTCGCCTTTTTCACAGCTTTTTTAATTTTGGGAGCAGTCTCAATGCAAAGAGCAATGCCAGATCCAAAAGAGGATCGCATCTACATGGAGATTAAGACGTATAGCCCTTATCTTGTAGAAAAAAGAATCGGAGGACTTACCATCATTGACAAACGCTACGATACAAAAGAGAAGCCAAACGCAAGCGATTTGTATCACAGACTTGACGAACTAGAAAAAACTTGGGGCAAAGAGTCTCTTAAAGTTGAGGGCAACGAGGTTTTGATAACAAACGAAAAAGGCGAACTTGTCGGAAAAGTTCTTATCCAAAACCAAAAAGAGAGAGAGTTTCTTAAAACCTTTTTTGGGATTTAATTCCCCTCCTCTCCAACTCCCTCTGTTAGTTTAAACGATAAAAAAAACGCCGCAAAAAGCACTCCTGTTGCGAGCGAGTAGAGCAGCGTGTAGTTTGTGTAGTGCAAAACAACCCCGCCAATGATAGAGAAAAACATCCCCAAAGAGACGATATTCATCTGAAGTGCTATGTAAACGGGTCTTTTATCCGCTGGCGCAAGCTTAAGTATAAGATTGCTTGAAGCGATTCGATTTCCGTCCATGGAAGCACCCACTAAAAAGAAGATAAGCATATACACATAGAGCGAGGATGCTACAAAAGCAAGTAAAATAGCGATGATTTGCAACAAAATCGCCACTTTTGCCACGGCGATATTGCGCCCACTTGCGCTTAAGCTTCCCCATAAAAAGTTACTAAGCATCGCTCCGACCATCTGCGTTGTGATGAGTGAGCCTATCGCCACACCGTCAAGATTTATCTTTTGTTGCGCATCAAGAATGATAAAAGGCAGAGCGATAAGATAGCCGTACGCTAAGAAAAAAGTGGTTACTTGCGTTTGAAAATTTTTATCTGCTTTAAGTATCGCAAGTGAGTTTTGCAAAAACTTTCTAAAAGAACTCTCTCTTTTTGAGACCTCCTCTTTCTCAGGTTCATCCACCAAAGCAAACGCTATGTAGCCCAAAGCCATGATAAAAGAGCTGATGACAAAGAGGTAGCCATAACTTTGCGGTGCCTCAAATGAGTCCAAAATCCAAGCCGCAAGCGCACCGCTGAGCAGCCCACCCACTGCACTAAAAAACTGTCTGTACGCCATTGTTTTGCCACGAAACTTATGCGAAAATATCTTTGCCATAATCTCTCTAAAGTAAATCGCCGCAAACCCCGCACTAAATGAGAACAAAAAGAGCCCAAACCCTATGGAAGCGAGGGTTAAGTTGGGATAGTTTTCGCCAAAAAGAAGGATGGAGACACCGATGAGAAACCATGATAAAAATCGGACAAAAAATATTCTACGCAGATAAGGCATCATCCGTTTATAACTCTGTGCATGAAAGGCGGCAAAAAGCTGCACGATAACCGCTCCGCCACGAAGAAGTGCCGCAAAAAATCCCACAAGCATAGAACTTCCGCCAAAATAGTTGACGATAAGAGGCAAGATAGTCGATGGTTCAGCGATAGTTGTTCCTATCGCCAAAAAGAAGCCATGCAGGATATTTTTAAGATGGCTGGAGAATTTATCCATTGAGCTTTTCGTAAGCCTCTTCTATGGTTTTAGCCTTTTGTGCTACAAAAAGATAGACAGCGGCGTTGAGTCGTGCAAGTTTTAAAAATTCGTCTGAGGGGTTGTTTATCTGCTCTAAAGACTCCTCCAAAGAGATTTTCTCCCAAGATTTTGTGTAGTTTACCCCATAGTACTCAGGATCTACAATAATCTCTTCCACATCACTGCCATCCGCGATCCACAACCTCCCCTTACTAAAGAGCTCTGGTGTCCCCTCATTTCCCTGAATAAGCGCCAGTCTCTTATATCTACCCGCAAAAGCGTCAATATATTTTTTGACAAAAGGTTTGTGAAAAACACCCGTAATAGCGTACTCACTCTTAGCAACTTTCGTCAATTTTTCAATAGTGTTAAGCCCTGTTCTAAGCCCAAGACGCATACGAAGAGGTGTGAGGTCATGCATCTCTTTAAAAAAGTCAGCTCTGTCAAAATAGTGTAAATTTTTACCGAGTTCAATGTTAGTAGCTACCTCTTTTAAGGTAATCCCCGCCTTTGCTGGCGCCAAATCATCACCAGTGACTACAAGATGAAGCTCGGAATTTTCAAGCATTTTAGCAACAAGTGGAAAAATAAAAGGATTGTTTGCCTTGCCATCAAATGGGTATCCAAGCTCTAGCGAGTTCGCCACTGGCATCTCTTTGATAAACCCATCACACGCCTCTACAACGCCTCTAAACTCATCCGTTGTCTCAGGTTTAAGTCTCCATCCAAGCAAAAAAGCAGCAGCCTGTTCAGGATAAACTTCTTGCTTTAAAACCTGCTCCATCATATCCTTTGCCTCTTGCAAAGTCAAATCACGATTACCTTTTTCGCCCGTCCCTACCGCATGAATATACTTAAAAAAATCCATTATTTCTCTCTGTTTTTACAATTTTTTTTATTGGGCGGTATGATATAATCATTTGCTTAATATGAGATAATAAAGAGGTTTTTGATGTCAGATGTAGTTTTCATCACAGGTGCGAGTTCTGGTATGGGCAGAGCGAGTGCAGAGCTTTTGGCGACAAAGGGCTTTGTCGTTTATGCAGGAACTAGAGAGACAAAAGCATTTGAAGAAAATAAAAACAGCAATCTCATCCCCATAAAACTTGATTTGACATCGCAAAAAAGTATAGATGAAGCGGTAGAAGAGATAGTGAAAAATCACAAAAAAATTGATATTCTTGTAAATAACGCAGGATACGGTCTGGTCTCAACCGTTGAAGATGTGAGCGAGGAGGAGATGTTGCGTCAGTTTGACATCAATGTTTTTGGCGTTTTGCGTGTTTGCAAAAGCGTCATTCCCATCATGAGAGAAGAGCGAAGCGGTATCATCATCAACATTGGCTCATTTTTGGGCAGGATAGGACTTCCGCTTTTAGCACTTTACAATTCAAGCAAGTACGCCGTTGAGGGCATAACCGACTCTTTGCGTTATGAACTAAAGGATTTTAATATCAGAGTTCACTCCATCATGCCAGGGTTTTTTGATACAAAATTTGCAAGACAAAATCTTGTCGTAAATGCCAAGACTTTTGATGAAAATTCACCATACAAAAAGCTGGTCTCAAATCTAGCCCCTACCATAGTAGAGCAGATAAACAACGGAAACAGCGCAAATGAGGTTGCCCAGATGATTTTAGATATCATCCAAAACCCAAATTTTCATGCGCATGAAACAGTAGGCGATAAAGCCAAAAAGTTTATACCGATGAAAAAAGAGTTGAGCGATGAGGATTTTGAGAGACGGGTTATGGAGTATTACAACCTCTGATGGAGTCTCTTTTTTTCAACATAACCGACACAAGCTACAAAGTAAGCGAACTTTTTAGAAACAAAAATGAGTATATCAAAAGAGTTGACATCTCAAACGGTCTCTTTTTTTTCGACATACATCTATTTGCGGGCAAAATCGATGTGCATCTCAAAAATCTTGATAGGATGATTGCGATTTGTGTAGTAAAAGAGGGGAAAATCGACATAGTTGAAAATATTGGCAATGATAAGTTTACCCTTCATAAAAACAGTATAAATATAGTTGCATCATCCAAACAAGATGTAGTTATGACAACGCAAGAGGGCGAAAAAACGGATATTTTTCTACTCTGCATTGCGGATTTTTTCCTAAAAAGATACCTAAGCAACAACCCTGATGAACCGATAGACTTTTTGTACAACCTTTTGCAAGGCAAAACTACAAACACCGTTGTAAATACGCAGAGTATAGACGCACTAAGCCTCTATATTATAGATAAAATAGTCACTATAAAACCCGACTCGACAATGAAAAGTATCGTATGTGAGCAGAGTGTTTTGGAGTTTATGGCACACAGGTTGAAACTCTTAGATATGAGCGATAAAGACCTTGATGACGATGAAATCTGTATCTCAAAAAGTGCGAAAGAGATTTTGCTGGGTAGCTATACAAATCCCCCAACCATCGAACTTCTTGCGCATCTATGCGCTACAAACGAGTCAAAACTAAAAAAAGTTTTTAAGAAAGTATATAAAAGCACGATTTACGAATATGTCCAAAAACTTCGCCTAGAGAGAGCAAATCTTCTTTTAAAAGAGCAGGCATTAAACATAGGCGAGATAGCAAAAGAGGTCGGATACAAACACCAAGGACACTTTTCAAAGCTCTTTTTTGAGACTTACGGGGTCTATCCAAAAGATTTGCTGAAGAAAGCTTAGATTTTATAGATTTATTTTTGTAAATCCCTAATAATAGAGTCGATTTGAATTTTGATTTCAGGCAGTCTCTCTTTTGCGACATTCCAAACAATCTCTTCATCAATTTCAAAATACCAATGAATAAGTTTATCTCTCATTTTTGCCATCAAAGACCATGGTAAATCATTAAATTTATCCGTAATCTCTTTTGGAATCTGTTTGGTAGCTTCTCCGATAACTTCTACTTCTCTTATACATGCACTTACGGTTTTGTCATCTTGTACAAAATCTTCGTAGCTCATACCATCTATAAAAGAGTTTATTTTTTCAATCCTCTTAGAGATATCTTCTAAAAAAAGTATATAGTCTCGTTTCATACTGCTATAGCATCTTTTAAGATTTGTTCTTTTATATGAGGGTTTAGTTTTCTTTTTGGTACTAAATCAACAGCTTTATGTAAAAAGTTGCTTAAATACTCTTCTAGTTCTATAAAAGTCAATAAATCTGGTGTTTTTTTAAAATCAACCAACAAATCTATATCACTGTCAATAGATTGCTCACCCCTTGCGTATGAGCCAAATAGATAGAGTGAGTCAATATTGTATCTATCTTTAAATTCCAAATAATGTTCTTTAAGATTTTTTAGGATATTTGTTTTGTTAAGTTGTTCTGACATAGCAATACCCTCTTTTAATTTCTTTATAAAAATTATATCTAAAATCCCTCTACTGCTAAAATAAAATTCTTCCATTGCTAAAAATAGCTTGATTCGCTGCCTATTTTTACCCTATACTTTACGCATTAAATCATAAGGAGTTTTTATGTCAAAAGTAGTTCTGATTACTGGTGCAACATCTGGAATGGGTGCGCTTAGTGCTGAGTTTTTAGCGTCTAATGGTTATACGGTCTATGCGGGTTCAAGAGATGAAAATGTTGCGCTTGGAAATGGCAATCTCAAACACATCTACATCGATGTCACAAAAACAGAGACCATAAAAAATGCAGTAAAAACAATCATCAAAAACGAGGGGCAAATCGATGTGCTTGTAAACAATGCAGGATTTGGGCTTTTGGCAACGCTTGAAGAGGGAACGGATGAGGAGATGTTTAACCAGTTTGATGTCAATGTTTTTGGACTTATCAAAACAACGAGAGAAGTACTTCCTTACATGAGAGAGGCAAAGAGCGGCGTTATCATAAATATCAGTTCGTTTTTGGGTAAAATAGGGCTTCCTCTACTTTCACACTATAACGCTTCAAAGTACGCTGTTGAGGGGATAACTGATTCGCTAAGATTTGAAACTCTGCCTTTTGGTATAAGAGTTCATGCTATAGAATCAGGACTTTTTGGTACAAACTTTGTAAAAAAAGGTTTAGTTGCAAACGCACAAACGACAAGCGAGCATTCGCCGTATAAAGATTTGGTAGCGCATTTTGTGCCGATAGTCGCAAAAGCTATCAACGAGGGACCTTCTCCACAACCAATCGCCGATGCAATTAAGATGATTATCGAAGATGAAAATGCTCCTATCGCCGTGCCTGTCGGTGTCGAGGCGACGACATTTGTCCCTATGAGAAAGAGCATGAGTGACGAGGCGTTTGAGCAAAAAGTCAAAGAAACATTTGGTATTTAGATGAAAAAGTTGCTCTTTTATACTCTGCTTTTGGCTATCGTCGTTGTCAGTACGATGACAACTATCGGCTATTTGACACCTCCAAAAAAAGTTCCAAACTATGGCGATGCAGAGTTAAGAGAGTTGGCGATAACAAAAGGGCATAAAGCGATGCCCTCCTCTTTAGATGAGCTTTTAGCCCTTGTGGACGATGCTTCCAACCCAATGACGAACGAGAAGATGACGCTTGGCAAAGAGCTTTTCTTTGACGCAAATCTCTCCAAAAGCGGCAAAACAAGCTGCGCTACTTGTCACTCTTTTGACAGAGACCTCAAAAATAGCGGTGCAATGTTGCAAATGCTCACGCAAAAAGAGCCAAAGACCAGTGACTGTGCGGCTTGCCATTTAAAAGACCAAAGCGGGGTGGACAGATTTAC
Organism: Sulfurimonadaceae bacterium; assembly: GCA_964201385.1. GTDB lineage: Bacteria > Campylobacterota > Campylobacteria > Campylobacterales > Sulfurimonadaceae > Sulfurimonas. Next base: position 10,885 of record CAXNED010000022.1, read on the forward strand.
CTTTTCTCAAGGCGACAAAGATGCCATGCACCCGCATCTTCTCAACACACAAACCATTCTAAACACAGCTTTTGCAAAACATTTTACATGGAGCGGCGAGGTTAAAAGCATAAGGGAGCAGAGTGCAAACTCGCTTTTGGCACACCATAAACTCAACATGACCAAAGAAGATATCAACTCCACTCTTGCCAAAAATCCAAGATATCAAAAATTGTTTGCAGAGTCTTTTGAGGATGGCATAACGTTTGAGAACACAGCAAAAGCGATTGAAGCGTATGTAAAAACCCTCGTTACAAGAGGAGCGTATGACCGATTTTTGGATGGAGACGACACTGCCATGAGCCAGAGTGCAAAGAGAGGATTGGCAAATTTTATCAACCACGGATGCAAAGGATGCCACTCTGGCAGAGCTTTTGGAGGCGAGAGCATCCAGAGATTTCCCCTTAGAGAGTTTGCACAGCTTTATGATATCAAGCCAAATTTTGAATTTTTTCCAGAACTTAGACGTATTGATGATGAGTTTCCTTTCAAAAACAGTGGCGGCTATCTCGGCAAAGAGAATGCGCACCTTTTTCGGGTTCCCATCCTTAGAAATGTCACAAAAACATCCCCCTATTTTCACAATGGCGCAGTACCAAAGATACGTGAAGCGGTGGATATCATGGCAAGACACCAGCTCGGTCGTCATCTCACACTTGAGCAAATCGATGAGATTGTTGCATTTTTAAGAACATTAGAGGGCGATATAGTTGACTACGGGAGAGTAAAATGAGGAGATTTTTAGTAAAGATTTTTATACTTTTGATGTTTATCTCGGGCGTTATTCAACTCAAGTTATTTGGTATCTCATGGGAGATATTTAGAGTTGTACAGCCCTTGCACATAGCTTTCTCACTGTTTGTTATGCTCTTTTTCATGAACTCATTTATCTATAAACATATCCGAAGATACTATGTTGTAAAAAAAACAAACAGCATAGATGGCTGGATACTTTTGGTCTCTTTTGCTCTTGTGACGCTTAGCGGAGTGTACCTCTTTTTTATGAACTCTTTTATCTATAAACATATCCGAAGATACTATTTTGTAAAAAAAACGAACAGCGTGGATGGTTGGATGCTTTTGATCTCTTTTACTCTTGTTACACTTAGCGGATTGTACCTCTTTTTTATCGGCAATCGTGGCGGAGATATCTTGGGAATACTCTCATTTAACATCCACCTCTTTGGCTCGTTTGCTTTAATGCTATTTTTTCTATGGCATATCACAGCACCAATGAAACAAAGCAGAGAGCCATTGGCACTTGTAGCAGCTCTTTTTCTCCTCTACCCATCCATCTCACAAAGTAAGATAACAGAACTCTCCAACCTTGAGATAACCAAAAATGGCGTAAAGAGTTACCATAGCGAAGATTGGAC
>CAXNED010000023.1:0-12272 GCA_964201385.1 Sulfurimonadaceae bacterium
CTCTTCATTTTCAAAGTAGTTATACTCTTGATGCGCTTTTTGTCCGTTTTGTTGCTGTTGTTGTCCTGCATTTGCATTTGCATCACCGCCTTGTGAACCGCTACTAAAGTTAAATGTAGCATTATTTATTCCACTGTTGTTTAACTGCACTCTAAGTTCATTGATATTCATGGAGAGCGTGTTAATAGCTGTATTGTTAGAGCTGATATTGACATGCAGATTTTTGCCTCTTTGCACTACGGTCAAATCAACCTCCCCCAAATTTTGCGGGTTGAGCTGTACTTTAACCCTCGTAAAAGGGGAGCGGTAGTCATCGATAGCGCTCTTGACATCATCCGAGAGATACTTAATCATCTGCTTGGCTTCATTCATCTTCACTTCAAGGCTGTCGGCTTTGTGCGTTGCTATGGACTCTAGTTTTGCAGACTGATTTTCACTTTGCTGTGACGAAAAGGAGTCTCCTTGCAAAAGCTGTTCTAAGTTTTTGTTCTCATGAGGCACGCTTGGAGCAACTACCTTGGCAGTGGCAACAGAAAAGTCAGCAGTAAGCGATGCATTTTCACCAGATGCTTTTTCACCGCGAAGCAAAAGAGAGAGCGTCTCATCTGCTCTCTCTTTTGGTGCTTTTTGCTCTGTTTTTTGTGTTACATTGCCAGCTTTTACCTGAACAATCTGCTCTGTTGAAGTGTGTTGGAGCGGAGTTTGTGCTTTAAAAAGAGGTGTCTCTTTGAGCTCGTTTGGTATTTCTCTTGCTTTTTCATCACTTCTTAACTCTTTAAGTTGTGCTTGCGTGGCTACTTCACCCTGCGCGATTACACTCTTTTGTTTCTCATGCCCTAGCTCTTTTGGCATCTCAGATTTGAGCTCTTTTTTCTCTTGCACTGTTTCTTTTGGCATCTCTGCTTTGAGCTCTCTTTGCTCTTGAGTAAGTTCGGTTTTGAACTCTTGCTTCTGTGAACTTAGCTCTTTTTCTGTCGGTGCTTCAGCCTTAAGCCCTTTTTTTTCTGGCGCTCTCTCTTTTAGTGCTTCTGTTTTGCCATCCTCATGCACAAGCGTCTGTGAGATGTTTTTAGAGCTAGAACGCACCTCTTCCAATGTTATCTTACTTATGTCGATGTCAAATTTTTTAGCAACCTCAACAAGCCCTTTGAGCGTCGTCGGAAGCTCTTTTATCTCGGCTTTTTTATAACCATCGCTCTCTTGGATTTTTGATTTGAGGTAGTTTTTGGCTTCATGTACAAGCTCTTTTATCTCCTCTTTACTCAGTGTTGCGACTACTTTTGGGTTCAACTCTAAAAGCTCTTCACTATTTTTAGAAGCCTTTTTCTCTTCGCTTTGCATAAGAGAGGCAAGTATCTGCGTTTTGGAAGAAGTTTTTTCTGTTTTTGCAGTTGTCTGTTCATTTAGCGAGAGAACCAAAGAGCCATTTTGAACTGCTTTTACATCTTTAGTGTTACTAACACCCTTCAAAAGATCAGCAAATGAGACTAAAGGTTTTTCACCCAAAGTCGATAAATTGAGTGGTGAAGATGAAGATGGAGCATTACTATTTTTCATATCTAGCAAAACCATGACCTCTCCTTTTTCAAAGATTTTAGAAGAAGTAGCATTTACTATTCCAATTGAGTTATAATTTTATCTATGAAATCACTACTTCTTTTTTTACCGCTACTGTTATGGGCGCAAAGCCCTTTTGAGACGTTGAAAAAAGATTTGGATATGTCTGTGTATGAAACAAAAAAGAGTGAAGCCAACCTGCAAGCTTCTCAAAATATGAAAATCAGATGCAGATTAGTGTGTGATAAGAAAGTATATAAAGAGCAGACGATAACAGATGCTCTCGAATTTTACAAAAAATCTAAAGAGTATAGATTTGGTAATGCGCCTCAATAAGGGTTAAAACTATCCAAACATCTCAAATCATTTTGATGTTGCGCACTTACGCCATCTCTTAACTCAAGTACAAGCGATTGCGTATTCTCTCCATCGATTGGGTAACTAACCATGTGTGCGTGAAGCTCTTGAGCGAAAAACTCACAAAACATCTTTTTGACGATTTGAGCGCCATATTTGTCCGTGTAGGGAAGGACAAAAAAGTAATCCGCGCCCTTATTGACGATTGCGTCAGAATTTCTCAAAATCTCCTTAAGAGAAGCGTCGATAACAGACTGCTCTACCTTAGAAAAATCACAATACAGAAGTGTAAAACTCTCAGCACGATTCTCATCAAGCCTCTGTGCCAAACCTATCGTTAAATCTAACAGTTGTTTAAAGTTATCAAATCCAAAATGTACTCCAGCCATGTGTTCCTCCAAGTTTAAGTTTAAATTACATAACCGTATAAGATTGCAATGCATCTCTTGATGCAAACGGCGTCGCTTCCATCTCCTCTTTTTGGTCAAAAGAGATTTTATAAACCGTATCTTCTTTGGTTTTACAGTAAGTCAAGATGATTTTTGCCGCAAGCTCTTTGTCCGCATCTGTCGCGCTTCTACTAAGAAGCGAATGGGGTCCAGGAAGAGCAACACTCTTTACGTGGTAGTACTTCTCATTATTGCTATTTTGAAGATGGAGATTTTCATCCTTGTTTCTTCCAACCACAAGTTTAGCACCATCAGGAAGTCTCAAATGACGACCATACTTCATCACAGGGATATCTTTTACCTCAAAAGTATCGTACTTGATAAAGTCAAACATCTTTTTGGCAAAGTTCTCATCCGTCAAAAGACATCCGCCCCCTGGACTCTCAAAGTCCTTAAGACCTATCTCCTCCACAAGCGCAAGTTGTCGCTCACGGCTTCTTCCAACGATGCCTTCTAGTTTTTCTCTATCCACCCAGCCATTTATCTCAGCGATTGTCGGTGCAAGTGCTTTTGCAGAGAGAGGGCGCAACAAAAGTCCGTTACAGTTACTCTCATTAAGCACCGTCTGCATCGCCTCTTTGTTTTGGCTCATGGGACGCTGCCCCAAAACCTCGCCGCTGATGAGAAAGGATGCACCCTCTGCTTCCATAACCCTCTTTGCAACTGCAAACATTTTTGCATGACAATCGATGCATGGGTTGAAGTTTTTTCCATACCCATGTTTTGGGTCAAAAAGAACATCTTGCAAAAATTCGCTCTCGATGTCTATGACTTTAAGTTCCGCACCGACTTGGTTGCATAGGTTTAGCATATGTTCATATCTATCTTTGGTACTTCCAAAGCCTGTATTGATGTTAACAGCCAAAACTTCAATGCCTTGATCTATCAAAAGTTTCAGTGCTAAAGTTGAGTCTAACCCACCACTAAAGAGTGCGATTGCTTTCATCTTCTTCCTTATACTATGTATTGTTTTATTTGATAGAATTATACACTACTTATTTCTTCTTCTGTTGCCAGAGCTTTTTGATGGGCTTTGAGACGACTTGCCGCCCTCTGGTTTGCTTGAGGGTCTTTGACCTCTCTGTCCTCTGTTGCCACCCTGATTTATGGGTTCTGCTTTTATGCTCGGGTCTGGTTTAAAATCTTTAAGCCAAACTTTTTGGATATCGTTTTTTATCAGTTTTTCTATGTTTGCAAGGTACTCATGCTCATCTATACACACAAGCGATATCGCCTCGCCCTCACTGCCCGCACGTCCTGTTCGCCCGATTCTGTGAACATAATCCTCTGGTACGTTTGGAAGTTCATAGTTAATGACATGAGGAAGCTGGTCTATATCTATGCCTCTGGCTGCGATATCCGTTGCGACCAAAACTCTTACTTCGCCTGCTTTAAAGTCAGCAAGCGCTTTTGTTCTTGCATTTTGGCTCTTGTTTCCATGGATGGCAACGGCGGTTATGCCATCTTTTTCAAGCTGACCCGTAAGGCGATTTGCGCCATGTTTGGTTCTTGTAAAGACAAGCACCTGTTTCCATTTGCCCTCGTTTATGAGATGTGTCAAAAGTTCACGTTTGCGCTCTCTGTCAACTGGATAAACTATCTGTTTTACACTCTCTGAAGCTCTGTTTGGACGTGCAACTTCTATGAGAACTGGTGCGTTTAGCAGTTTGTCGGAGAGGGTTTTTATCTCATCGGAGTATGTAGCTGAAAAGAGCAAAGTCTGTTTCTGTTTTGGGAGAATTGCCAATATTTTTTTGATATCGTTGATAAAACCCATATCAAGCATTCTATCAGCCTCATCAAGTATGAGAAACTCGACATCTTTTAAATCGATGCTCTTTTGTGAGATATGGTCAAGCAGTCGCCCTGGAGTTGCTATGACGATATCGACACCATGACGGAGTTGTGTAAGCTGCGGATTTATTTTAACTCCGCCAAAAATAATAGCTGATTTGAACGAGAGATATTTTCCATAAACCGCCACGCTCTCTCCAACTTGAGCCGCCAACTCTCGCGTGGGTGTCAATATCAACGCCCTTACACTCTGCTTTGGTTTTGTCGGTTTTGTAGTGCTTAAAAGCTGAAGAAGCGGCAAAGTAAAGCCCGCTGTTTTACCTGTTCCCGTCTGGGCACCTGCTAAAATATCTTTTCTGCTAAGTATCACAGGTATGGCTTGTTTTTGAATCGGCGTAGGCTCTGTATAGCCTTGGTCTTGGATAGCTTTTAGTAAAGGAGCTGACAAACCTAGTGTTGTAAATGACATTATAATCCTGAATTTAATATTAATACATAATAGCATAATTTATGCTAATGTGAGATATAATATCTTCTAAATATACAAATAGCCTCTTAGGACTTCAAATGTCAATCAATCAACTCATTATCAAACATAACAAACACCGTATCCACCCTTGTCCTAGTGAAAAAAAACTCGCTCTTCTTGACATGTTGATTGCTCAAAACAGCACTTTAAAAATTGTTATTGCACTCTCAGACAACGACCTCCTAACAAAAGAGGCTATAACAATGCCTAACGTTACTGTTTTAAGTGATGAAGAGTTAGCGGGATTGCCTGAACTAAAGTGTGAACTCCTCATCAGTTATGACCTGCCACAAACTGCAGAGCTCTACATCGCAAGACTAGCAAAAACAACCGACAGTGCGATTGTCCTGCTCGATAGAAGTGAGCAAAACAACCTCTACCCCATAGAAACACTCCTTGGAAGAGTTATCAGACAAGAGATTGTTGTAGGTTTTGAGTATCCTGAACTAGAGAAGATGAAAATAGCTCCAAAACCGTCTCTAAAACCAAAAAGTGATGCAAAAAGAGTAGAACGAAAACCTTTTGATAAACCCAAATATGATAAAAAACCTTTCGATAAACAAAGATCAGATAGACCAAAAAGAGAGGGTGCAAAAAAAGAGGATAGTGGTTCGGAGCGCAAGTCTTATGAAAAACCTAAGTACGACAAGCCAAAAAGAGACGGCGAAAAGTCTGAACGCAAACCTTTTGAAAAACCAAAGTATGATAAAAAACCAAATAAATTTTTAGGCAAAGACGAAAGTGGTAAAGCAAAATTTTCAAGCAAAAGCGGAGAGAGAAATCACCGCTACGACGGGAAGCCAAAAGAGGGTGTTGAGGCACCAAAAAATGTCGGAAGAAAGATATCTATAAAAGCGTTAAAGCCAAAAGAGCCATCAGAGCCTAACTCTTAAAAGGTACTAACACACCTTTTTTGAGCTGTGTGATAACCCCACGAAATTTACGAATATAAAAAGCTTTTTGCTCAAAGTTCATCTCCATTTGCGCATTGACTTTCTTATACTCTCTCTCATAATGTTTCATCAAAAAAGCAATCAACTCCGCCTTAAGCGCCTCTTGACTTTGAAGTGCTTTAATCTGCTCATCCACTAAAATCGCCATAAGCATTGGATGCGCTGCCTCACCTTTAAGTGCCAGAGCAAACTCTTCGGAGTGAAACTGCAAAAGCGATGGGTCTAAAACATCTAAAATCTGATCTATAAATGCAGGATTTTCCAAAACTGTTTTGATGAGAGTAAGCTCCCACATATCTTTATGACGGCTCTTGTCGATGAAACCTTTGTTATGCGCTATGTTCGCCGTACTTGCAATCTTTACAAAAGAGGGACTAAGCCCCAAACGTGATGCAAGATAGGATTTGTACTCCTCTTGAAGCAGTGGCGAGAGCGTTTTTAGGTACCCAGTTGCCTCTTGCAGAGCGCTCTCTTTTGCTTTTGGGTCCAAGAGGTTGTAGAGTGCCAAAATCTCATCCAAAACAAACTCTATAAAAGGGCGAGGCTTGCGAAACATGTCAGAGAGTTCTTCAACCGCACCTTTTTTGACCATATCCGCAGGGTCTTGCCCATCAGAAAAGATGACAACACCACCGCTAAATCCTCCGATGCTAAGCAGCCTTGAAGCTTTGAGTGCAGCCGCACGCCCTGCTTTGTCACCATCATAAGCCATGATGATTTTAGGCTCGCCCTTACGCAAAAGAGGGAGATGTTCAGGGGTAAGTGCCGTCCCTAAAGTTGCAACAGCATTGGTAAAACCCGCTTGATGAAGCATGATAACATCAAGATACCCCTCTGTGATGATTATCTCTTTTATCTTATGAATGGTTACTTTTGCATGATGGTAAGCGTAAAGAAGTCTTGATTTGTTAAAGTAGGGTGTTTCTGGGGAGTTGATATATTTTGCCTGATGTCCCGTGATGGTTCTGCCGCCAAAACCAACTATCGTACCATTTGGCGAATGAATCGGAAAAGTGATGCGCTCTATAAATCTCGCAAAAACCCTCTTCCCCTCATACCCAACGATGCCCATCTCTATGGCTTCATTCATATTTAAAAGCTGGGACTGTATGTAGTTTATGGTAGTGTTAGAATCAGGCGCATACCCAACACCAAACTTCTCCATACTGCTCTCATAGATGCCACGCTCTTTTATGTAGGAGAGTGCTATTTGATTTTTGACAAGCAAAGAGTGGTACCACGCATCTATCTTTTGCATAATTGAAGAGTGTGGTTTGTTTTTTTTGACATCACTGTAAGAGAGAGAGAAGTTATATGTAGAGGCAAGTTTTTCCAGAGCTTCTGGGTAGTTTAGCTTCTCATGTTCCATCACAAACTTGATACTATCGCCCCCTGCCCCACAGCCAAAACAGTGGTATATCTGCTTGGATGGGCTTACCACAAAAGAGGCACTCTTCTCTTCATGAAACGGGCATGGAGCTTTGTAGTTTGCGCCTGATTTTTTAAGTTCAAGATAAGAGCCTACAACATCAACAATATCAAGGCGTGCTTTAAGGGCTTCAATGGAATCTTGGTTTATCATCTAGTGATTATACAGAATGGTTGGTTAAAAGGGAGTTTGGTTATAACAGAATCACTAAAATAGGTTAACGGTAAAAACCTATTTTAGAAGGAGAAATAAAAGTCCAGATATTTAGTGAATATCTGTAGTCGGGTGATTAGGCTTGCTAATCGGTGTTTGTGTTTCTTGAGTGTCGTAGTGAACTACGTTATCAGCTTGGAGGGCACCTAACAATATTGTGACTGCTAAAATGATTGTTTTCATTTTGTTTCCTTTGGTAAGAACGCATTACGCTCTAAATTTTTAAATCAGAGGAATTTTATCCGATTTAAAAAATATTATCATTGATTTGTATCAATTTTAGAAAGAAATTTCTAAATTTCAACCATAAAATCTTAAATAAAGCTATTTATGGTAAACTTCGCTTCCAAATCTTAAAGAAAGTGGGTGATGTGATATGCCAGGTATATATCTTCGCAGCGATGATAATTTTGATGCATCTTACCGCCGTTTCAAGAAGCAGACTGACCGTAACTTAATCGTTACTGAAGCTCGTGCTCGCCGTTTCCATGAAACGAAAACTGAAAAGCGTAAGAAATTCTTAATTGCTTCTCGCAAGAAAATGCTTAAACGTCTTTATATGTTAAGACGTTACGAATCACGCCTATAAGCAAAAATCTGCACGGTTGAAAAGCCGTGTAGATGAGCTTTTGTAGCACTTTTAAATTTCCATTTTCAACTTCATTTCTACCCCGTTTCTACCTACTAATCAAAAAAACACTATTTAATCACTATCTTTAGTTATTTGCACCAGTCTTTTATTTTAGTACCGCCGTTATATCTTACTGCTAAATTATTCTTTATGAGTTCATCAGCTAAACTTTTATTATCTATAAAAAATCACTACTTATCAAATATCTTTGCTATTCATTTTTATTTAAAACCCAATCTATACTTTTTGATATAAAAATAGGTAAAAAGATAGTTGCAATAGCTAGGAGATTACCAGTAGTACTTGAAGAATAGCCATCAAATAATGATGCGTGTAGTTCTATTGGGAAATTACCACACGAAGCACAATAAGAAATTATTAAGTCCCATTCACTATTTGCTACATCATAAATCAATAAAATAAATATAAAAAATATTTGTAAGACAATAAATAATTTATAAAATCTAATATCATTAAAAAAAAGCTTGAACTTATCTATTGTTTTTTGTCGATTGCGGTACAATTTGACTACAAGAACTGATATTACTAACAATACAATTGTAGTAGCAAAGGTTGTAAAATCAAGTGAAGCGACAATATCTTCAAACCAGCTTCTTTCTATGCCCTCTTCGCTTCTTGGCTTAAATGGGTATGCTTCTTGAAATACTTCCATTATTTACCCCATTTTAAAATCATTGGCTTTGCTTCATATTCTATATTATCGCACAAAGATATGGATAACATGTTACATCAATATAATTAAGCAAATATAAAATTTAAATTGGTGTTGATTGACTCTCTATAATTAGTTAGCATTTGTTACATTTTTACTAAAACTTTGGCATACGTTATGAATCAGGCCTATAATATAAGCTTTTTGGCTTATATAACTTCTCCTCTACACTCTTCCGTACATCTCATTATAAAACGACAAAGCGTATCTGTCGCTCATACTTGCTATATAATCAGCGATAACCCTATGTTTCTTTTTAGATTCTAGTTGTTTGTAGTAAAACTTTGGCAACATTTTTGGCTCTTCCATCAAACCGCTGTAAAGCCCTTTAATCGCCTGTTTTCCAGCGAACATCTTTGTCATGATATCTTTATGCTGATAGAGTTTTGCAAAAAGAAGTTTTTTGAGTTTTTTTATCTCTGTCTCAAGTTTTGAATCAAAACCTATGGGCAATTCGCTCTTGCTATCAAGAGAAGCGGCGTAAATCTGGGTGTTGTCAATCTTCTCTTTTGAGTACGCTATAAGCGAGTAAACAAGATGGTTGATAAGATGAGAGACAAATCGGTAGCGAAACATCTCATCTTCTTCCTCTTTTATGCCCTCGTTTTTAACCTTTTGTAAAATCTCCACGATGAGCGAACTCTCCCGTAAATCCTCAAAACGGATAAGTCCAGAGTTAACACCATCATCGATATCATGCGTGATGTAGGCTATCTCATCGGCACGGTCCACCACCATCGCCTCAACGCTTGGATGTGTCTCAAGGTAAAATTGCTCATCGATGTAAGATGGTAAAAAGCTCTTTTTGTATGGGTAAGAGTGTTTTAAAATCCCCTCAAGCGTAGCAAATGTGAGGTTAAGCCCGTCAAAACCGTTGTATCTTTTCTCTAGTCTGGAAACAACACGGAAACTTTGAAAATTGTGGTCAAACCCGTTGCTGTGTCCATCTTCTCTCAAACACTCATCAAGCGTATCGCCGCCTATATGCCCAAATGGAGTGTGTCCCAAATCATGGGCTAGTGCAATGGCTTCTGCAAGTGATTCTTTCAAACCCAAATGAGAAGTAATGGAGCGGGCGATTTGCGAAACTTCTATGGAGTGCGTGAGGCGTGTACGGAAAAAATCGCCCTCTTGATTTAAAAAAACCTGTGTTTTATACTCCAGTTTTCTAAAACTCCCCGAGTGGATGATTCTGTCACGATCCCTTGCGTAAGGGTTTCTAAAATCATCATCAATACCGTAAAATCTATAATCAGGCTTCATTTACGCTTTTTTCAAAAATTCAGTTTTAAGGTAGATTTTTGTTCCATTAACCCTGCCCTCTATGTGCCCCTCGACATCTTGCGGGATTGTTATATTGCGTACTGTTGTGCCTCTTTTTGCGGTAAAACCTGCACCTTTTACCTCTAAATCTTTGAGGATAACAACACTGTCGCCTGCATTTAGAGCAACTCCGTTTGCATCTTTGACTACAATGTTACTTGGAGTGCCAGCACCAGCATCTGCCCAAGCTTTTACATCCTCTTCCATGTACATCATATCAACCAAATCTTCTCTTCCGAGGCTCTTTAAAAGTCTGTACGACATAACCAAAACAGCAGGGACTTCACTCCACATGCTCTCATTAAGGCAGTTAAAATGTGTCTCATCCATCTTATCTGGATTTTCAATCTGCTCTCTGCACGTTGCGCAAATGTAGATTGATTTATCTGCACTTCCATCCGATGGTGCAATCTCAAAAACATCAAGCCCCTCACCGCTTCCACAAAGCTCACATTTGCCACCGCTTCTAGCAATCAGCTCTTTTTCAATACTCATTTTTTCTCCTCTTTCTTAAACTCTATCGCATCTTCTGGGAGTGTAGATGAGCTCTTCTTGTTGTTGTCAAACGCTTTTTGCGCTTCTGCCTCATTATAGTTTCTACACTGCTCTATTTTTGCAGGATCATCATTTGAACCGATATTTTCACACATGCCTACGTTAAACTCAAAGTAAGCACACCCACTAAACAACAAACTTGATGCTAAAATATATTTCCACATACAATTATCCTTTTTTAATTATCAAATCTAAATATTTTGATGGCGTTTTTCGCATCATCTCTTGAGCCAACCAGCGTATCTGAAAGTACGCTGCACCGCTGTCTCGAAGTGTGAAATAGTTCTTCAAACTTCTAAGATTGAACGTCACCACCATATCAACTTTGACATTATCACTAATGATGTGCTTGAACGCATCACCAACATTTCGCTTCTTTTTTCCGCTCTCAAGCGCATCAAAAAGAGCCTCTGGATTGCCTTTGAACTCCTCTAAAAAATCAAGCGAGCTTTTTGCAACAGCAATTTCATTAAAATTTTTAGCCGCTTGCGCTTGAAACCGCAGCTTCTCATACATCGCTCCGATTTCGATTCTGTTGTACGTCTCATCGCATGTCACAAACATCTCAAAACCAAGTACTTTTTTCACAAAAAACTCTTTATCTTCCGTTGTTTGCGATGCCACAAAAGCGTTGATAACCGAACTCATCGTATAGCGTGTACTTCTTACGCTAATGGCTTGTATGCGATGGCGCGCATGCTCTTGAAGCACCCCGCGGCTTGTTCCTCGAATCAAAAAACTCAAATTTGCATGTTCTAAAATCGAGTGGTGAAAATGCGTCCAAGCCAAATCATTTAAAAGGCTTGACTCCTCTATGGTGTTGATTTGTTCGCATGTGTCGCTATGGGGCATAGCGTGTTCCATAGACCTAATCGCCTCATTTTCACTGTTCTCAAATGAATCATAGCAAGTTCTAGCCGCCGCTTCCGCCACGCCTATGCCCGTATCTTGCATCAAGATTACTTCAGGTTTTACATACTTTATGCCATACATCTCTTCCATACAACCACCCTCACTTATACTGTCTATATTTTACAATGAATATGCTTGATATTTTCAAAGGTCTTGTAACGATGGTGTAATAAATCAAGTTTAATATTGCAAAAAATCTATGGAGAAAAAAATGAAAGCACTGCTCTGTATCTTGACGTTATCACTACTTCTAAACGCCTCCATGTTTACTAAGGAGGGGAACAACAACGGTATTTTAATCGAAGAGTTTAGACAAAATGTCAACGACACGAACTCCATCATCTGGAGAGGAGAGTACGAAAAAATACCCTCTCACAAAGCAGGCATCTCATCCATAGCAAAAAAGATTCAAAATCTCAAAATTGCAGAAGAAAAAAAACAAGAGCTTGCGGTAAATCTTCAAAATTATGCAGCCATCATCGATGTAATAGGCAAAAACCTTCAACAAGAAGCACCCAAGCTCAAAAACCACTATGACAATAGTATTGCCAATCTTGATGCCTTTAACAAAAAGATGTCAGGCATAGGTTTGTACGCACTTATTTCTCGCTGGAGATAGCTAAGTGCTATCAAAAACAGTTTTGTAAAAAAACCAAATCCTGCACTTGAAAAAAAGTTTGACAACATCCATAACGAAATCGTCGTAACCATAACCGAGCTCTATCTCGATGATGAAGCGGAGAGTTTTTTACTGGGCTACCTTGATAACTATAAACTCTACTTCAAAGAGATAACAGTTGCATACGCAAAAGCAAATTACGACAAGATTAATGAACT
>CAXNED010000024.1:0-11787 GCA_964201385.1 Sulfurimonadaceae bacterium
GTGACGTCTGAGACGATATGCATAACATGGGAAAATCGCTCAATGTGCATCATGTTTTCCACTTTTACGCTTCCCGTCTTTGCAACGCGGCTCACATCGTTTCTGCCAAGGTCTATAAGCATAAGGTGTTCTGAGAGCTCTTTTGGGTCGGCTAAAAGTTCCTCTTCAAGCTCTTTATCTCTGGCTTTTGTAGCACCTCTTTTTCTTGTCCCTGCTATAGGACGAAGAAGAAGCTCCCCGTTTGTAAGCCTTACCATAACCTCTGGAGAAGAACCCACGATGTTTAAGTCTTCATACTCCATTAAAAACATATAGGGAGAGGGATTTTTACTTCTTAGAATTCTGTAAAAACTAAAAGGGTCAACTTTTATCTTTCTTGTAAAACGGTTTGTCATAAGGATTTGAAAAACATCACCGCTTCTTATCATCTCTTTTGATTTGTCAACCATTTCAAAAAACTGCTCTTTTGAGAATGCAAAACTCCCTTTGTCATCACCGATATTTCGCTTCATGTGGACATATTCGTAGGAGTTTTTTAGCTCTGCTTCGATTTGCTCAAACTTATCGCGCATCTCTTTTTGCGTGCTTATAAGCGTGAGTTGGTAGTTTTTATGCGAGTAAACAAGAACTATTTTTGGAAGTATGAGGTCAAGGTCTGGAGTGTTGAGTTCATCTACGAGAGCATCCATAGTGTTATGAAGTTTTGGTTCAAATACCTTGACCATATCGTAACCTATGTAGCCGATAAAGCCATCAACGTAGCCGACTTTAAGCTCGGCAGATGCTTTTTTATAAATCTCTGTATCAATATTTTTATAGTAATTTTTTAAAAAAGTAAAAGGGGATTCCTCTTTTGCATGCGTTACGCCATTTGCGTCGGTGTAGAGAGTTTTTGCATCTATATACTGAACTCTCTCCCGCGCGCCAATGCAGATAAAACTGTAGTTTCCATCGCTCGCTCCTGCGCTCTCAAAAAGGTAGGAGATTTCATTTGGAAAAAGTGCTTTTAACTTTGCGTAGATGGCAACAGGAGCTAACTGGTCTTGAATAAATTGTTTAGAATAAATCAAAAGAGTAACCTTCATTTGCTCCACAAGCGGAGCTTAATTGTTTAGATTTTCGTTAAAAAAGCAGCTGGTTCTACAGAAGCTCTTACACTTTTGAGTGCTTTTCTCGCCTCGGCTTCACTCTCAAAAGGACCGACAAGCACTTTGCTGATAGGTGTTGCATTGTTTGAAACTTTATGAAATGTATAGCCATAACCAAGTTTTGTGATAGAGCCTAAAAACTCTTTATCAGGCTGATTTTTAGAAAAAGAACCAACTTGAACATAGTATCCAGAAGGCGCTGTTGAGGATGATGAGGATGGAGCTTTTGGTTGTGCAACACTCTCTTTAGGCGGAGTTGCTTTTTTAGCTTCTGGAGCTTTTTTTGGCTCAGCTTTTTTCTCAGCCTCTGGCGTTACTTGTTGCTGTGCTTGAGCCGCTTGATGCGTTGAAGTACCTTCTTTTGTGCTCTCTTGTTTGAGTCTTTGAGCTATTTCATCTAAAGAACCGTTCTCTTTATTTGCTTCTTGGATGACTTTTACATCTTCAAAAAGTGGTTCGCCTGCTATTGCTTTTGTCTCTTTTTGTGGTTCAGGAGGAAGGACTGCTTGTGGGAGATTGTCTGTGTTGCTTGATGTTAACGTGTTCATAAGCATAACAACAAGGATAAGTACGATGCCAAGTGTTGCAACTGCTAAAACTATTCTTCTGCTATTCGCAGATGCGTTGTTTTTGTTGAGGATAATATCGTTCAATTCGCTTTTTTCTTCCATATTCTCTCCTTTTATTACTGATGTTACGCACCAAAACGAACGCGTCCGTTTTGGTGGCAGGGACAAATGTCCCTTGCAACCCCCTAAAGCTACGAAAAACAAATTTTTCGAGATTTACAAGGTCACTTATCTACTTAAAATCATACCAAAAAGTTGTTTACATATGCTTTGACCACGAAGCCCCACGCTCTTTTGCATATACTTCATAAGGAAGTGCTAAGATATTGTACTCGTCTGGCATATCTGGATTTGGAAACATACGCCACTGGTTTGGCTGTTTTGCCGCCAATTTCATGCTTATCATCTTTCCAAGCTGGATAGCCTCCTGAAGCGTCGTGTGTCCTTTGTGGATATAGACGTGAAGATGCCCCTCTGTTTTTGTTTTATACGCTGTAAAGTTGATGAAACCCTCTTCACGAAGAAGAAGTTGTGTTTTATGGTAAAAACGTTCTGGGTCGCGTCCGTTGTAGTCAATAACGATGTTTTCCACTTTGCCAAGTTTGTTGATGAGTGAATGCGCGACAGTGATTTCGCCCTTGATGTGCTGGTTGATGATGGCATGCGAGAGCGTGGAGTTCACTTTCTCAAATTTGTTATAAAACGTACGACCTTTGAAGATGATTTTGTCAACTACTGTATCTCTTTTGATCCAGTAGTGGTCTGTTAACATTTTTATGAGATTTAAATCTGCTGCCGTCATCTTTTACCCTTTAGTATGTCGATTGGTGATAAACTACAAAGTTTTGCGCTAACTCTTTGAGCTCTTGTTTGACAGATGCTTGAAGCTCTGTGTTGTTGATATTATCAAGAACATCGGCGATTTTGTTTGCTATAAACTCAAACTCTTTCTCTTTCATGCCCCTTGAAGTCAGAGCAGGGCTTCCGATACGGATACCTGAAGTAACAAAAGGACTTCTTGTCTCCCCTGGAACTGTGTTTTTGTTTACTGTGATGCCCGCATTTCCAAGAGCGATATCTGCATCTTTACCTGAAAAATCACGGTTTATAAAAGAGAGAAGAACTAAGTGGTTATCTGTTCCGCCACTTACAAGCTCGTAACCTCTTTTTACAAGAACCTCGCCCAACACTCTAGCGTTTGCTTTTACTTGCTTAGCGTAATCTTTCCATTCAGGAGAGAGGTTGTACTTAAATCCTACTGCTTTTGCAGCGATAACATGAACAAGCGGTCCGCCTTGGATACCAGGGAAGATAGCGGAGTTAAGCTTTTTTGCCATCTCTTCATCGTTTGTCATAATCATACCGCCTCTTGGACCTGCAAGAGTTTTGTGTGTTGTTGTCGTTACAACATGTGCATGAGGGAATGGACTAGGGTGCTCACCCGCCGCTACAAGTCCTGCAACATGGGCAATGTCAGCAAACATGATAGCTCCAACCGCATCTGCAATCTCACGAAACTTTGCAAAATCTATCTCTCTAGCATATGCAGAAGCACCGCAAACGATGATTTTTGGCTGAACCGCTTTTGCGATTTCCATAATCTTATCATAGTTCATACGACCATCAAGCTCTACACCGTAAGTGAAAGAGTGGTAGTTTTTACCAGAAAAACTTGGTTTACTTCCATGCGTCAAGTGTCCGCCATGGCTCAAATCCATTCCTAAAAGTTTGTCGCCTGCATTTAAAAGTGCCGCATAAACTGCTGCATTTGCTTGGCTTCCTGAGTGAGGCTGAACATTTGCATAGTTACATCCAAAAAGTTTGCACGCTCTGTCAATCGCCAACTGCTCAACACCATCCGCATACTCACAACCACCATAGTAGCGTTTACCTGGGTAACCCTCTGCATACTTGTTTGTAAAAACAGAACCCATAGTCTCCATAACAGCAGGAAGTGTGAAGTTTTCACTCGCTATCATCTCTAAGTGCGTTGTTTGTCTCTCCAACTCTTTTTCGCATAAGTCGAAAATTTCTTTATCGTAATCCTGTAAAAAACCCATTTTTCTATCCTTTTCTTATTTAAATTAAACTGTTTTCTTCATTTTTTTCTTCAACATGCAACGGTTTCATAGCAGGGAAGAGCAGAACATCTCTGATGGAGTGTTCGTTTGTGAGCAACATAACCAATCTATCTATGCCTATGCCTTGACCTGCCGTTGGAGCCATGCCGTAGCTAAGTGCCTCTATGAAGTCCAAATCCATCTCATGCGCTTCGTCATCACCGTTTTCTTTTGCTGCACCTTGCGCTTCAAATCTTTGAAGCTGATCTACAGGGTCGTTTAACTCGCTAAAAGCGTTGGCAATCTCTCGTCCTGCGATGAAAAGCTCAAATCTCTCCGTAATTGCAGGGTTTGCATCGCTTCTTCTTGCAAGAGGCGAAATCTCCACTGGATACTCTGTGATAAAAGTTGGATTTATAAGTTTTTCTTCAACAAACTCATCAAAAAGTTCGCCTTGAAGCTGACCCAGATTGAGACCGTTTTTCACCTGAATATTTTTGCTCTTTAAAAATGCAACTATCTTCTCTTTGTCGTTTACTATCTCTTGCGGAACTCCGCCGATGGTAGATAGAGACTCGATGAGAGGCACTTCGCTAAACTTGCTAAAATCAACCTCCATCTCTCCGTAAGGAAGCAGTGTAGGGAGATTTAAGTGGTCAAAAAGATAAGTAAAATACTCTTTGGTAATCTCAATCAAATCTTTATATGTTTTGTATGCCCAGTAGAACTCTATGGAGGTAAACTCAGGGTTGTGAGTAGCGTCCATGCCCTCGTTTCTAAAGTTACGGTTTATCTCAAAAACGGCTTCAAACCCACCGACAATAAGTCTTTTTAAGTAGAGTTCAGGAGCGATTCTTAAGTATCTGTCGATGCCAAGCGCATTGTGATGTGTCACAAACGGTTTTGCATTTGCACCGCCAGCTATGGGGTGCATCATAGGCGTTTCAACCTCTAAAAAGCCTTTGTCTTCAAAGAAACGGCGAGTTAAAGAGATAACTTTTGAGCGTATTTTAAATGTTTTGCGGACATCCGCATTCATGATAAGGTCGAGATATCTTTTTCTGTATCTCGTCTCTTTGTCGGTTATACCATGAAATTTTTCAGGCAGTGGCGCAATGGCTTTTGTTAAAAGTATAAGAGCATCTGCATGAAGTGAAAGTTCGCCTTGACCTGTTACAAAAGGGTAGCCGCTCACTTCTACGATATCGCCAGTCTCTATATTTTTCTTAAAAGTCTCGTTATAAAATTTTTCTCCAATGTTGTCACGGGCAACATAAACTTGAAGAACGCCGCTCTCATCCTCTATCTGGATAAAGCTCGCCTTTCCCATGATACGAAAGAGTTTTATGCGTCCGCTTAGAGTGTAGTGGCGATTTTCATCTCTTTTG
Organism: Sulfurimonadaceae bacterium; assembly: GCA_964201385.1. Lineage (GTDB taxonomy): Bacteria > Campylobacterota > Campylobacteria > Campylobacterales > Sulfurimonadaceae > Sulfurimonas. The sequence goes on from CAXNED010000024.1 coordinate 5,166, forward strand.
CTCTCACTGTGAGCAATGTCTGTGTTTACATATAAAAACTTCTCAATAGTTGTATTTCTCTTTGAGTCGTTAGAGTAAGGGTTTATCCCCTCTTTTTTTAGAAGTTCTGCTTTTTCAATTCTTTGTTGAATAAATTTGTTTTCAAAAACCAATACTATTTCCTTTTACTTTTTTTGGCAATTTTTGCAAATGCCATAAATCTGCATAGAGTGGTCTTTCATCTCAAAACCAAGCTCTAGCGCTATTTTGCGTTGTCTCTCTTCTATCTGCTCATCAACAAACTCGGTAATGCTTCCGCATGAGGTACAGATGAAGTGATCATGATGATGCTTTGCTCCAAGTTCATACTTTTTGCCTTGCGCACCAAAAGAGAGTGATGTGACCATATCTGACTCTTCAAGCAAAGAGAGTGTTCGATAAACCGTTGCAATTCCAGTTTTGAGGTCTGGAAACTTTTTTTGGATAAGGTTGTGGAGTGATTCGGGAGTTAAGTGCTCATCAGCGTTGTAGAGCGTCTCAAGTATCACTTCTCTTTGGATGGTAAACTTTAGGTTGTTCTTTTTTAGAAGCTGTTTAAAGTCCTCTAATAGCTGTTTATATTTAATCGTTTTATCACTAAAATCAGTAGTTATCTCTGGCATCTTTATCTCTTTTGACTCGATGAATTATTGTCTGTTATAGAATCTATTTTATTTTTCGTATCTTCTACGATTTTAAGCGCATTATCTTGTAAATCTTTTATGGCGCTTCCTTTAATCATCTCTGAACTCTCGCTGAGTGTTGCATTGAGTTCATTAGAGAGTTCTGTTGGATTGAGCTTCATGATGAAGCTTCCAGCCTCTACCAAAACAGGGAAAAGCATGCTGTTTTGCATCATTTTGTCGAGGTTTGGACGCATTACTTTTATATTGTAGGTGGAGTAAAGAATGACTGCTGCGATGAGGAAAAATTTGCCAGCACTAAAGGTAAAACCTAGAATTTTATCAAAAAGACCAAGACCGCTTAAGAGGCTTAGCTTTTTGAAAATAAGACCAACTCCCACCATAAAAAGCCAAAATAGTCCGAGTGTTACTAAAAAACCTGTAAAGTTGATAGCAGCGCTATTTTCAAACTTTAAAAGTGAGTTGTTGATGAGTTGCCCTACATTTTCTCCCACTCTTGAAGCGATAAAGATACCACCAATGATACCAATAAGCCCAAAAAGTTCTTTGAAAAAACCGTTGATTATTCCTTTTAAACCAAGAAAAAGAACGAGGATAGAGACTACAATATCAAAAGTGTTAAACTCCATTACTCACACACCTTTGTAACCATGTTTTTCCCATTTCTTTTTGATTGGTAGAGCGCTTTGTCTGCTCTTGAGAGAAGAGAGTCGGGAGTGTCCCCACTTTTGAGCTTTGTTACACCGATACTAGCAGTCACCGAGATGCGCTCACCCATATAGATAAGTCTGTTAGAGCTTACTAAAGTTAAAAGTCTGTTGGCGATAATTTCACACTGCTCATCAGTGTTACGGTTGATGATAACGGTAAACTCTTCCCCACCATATCTGAAAATCTTATCCCCATCTCTAAGGGTTTTTCGAAGGATGTTGGAGATAAAGATAAGGATTTTATCGCCTGTTATGTGACCATGCTTGTCATTGATAGTTTTAAAATTATCGATATCAAGCATAATGAGATGGAGCGGGTAAGAGACATCTCCTTGATAGGAACAAATTTCTCCAAGGTAAGAGCTTAAGGCTCTTCTGTTGAAAACTTTTGTAAGAGGGTCTAGGTTGGAGGTCTCTTCAAGAATTTTAACTTTTGATGTTAAGTCTGCGATTACTTCGTTTGCTTTTTTTACTTCATCTATCATATGAGACTGGATTTCATCAAACATACTAGAGAGAGTATCTACGTCGATGTGTTTAGAAGTGCACTGCTCTATGGTTTCTTGGTTGCGTTGCGTTAACTCTCCAAATCTTTGGTTGGTGCTTTTATAGGAGTTTAAGCTCTGTTTTACAAGCTCTTTGTAAGAGTTGTTAAAACTCTCTTTTGCATGCTCTATGGAGTCTATGTCCTTATCGTTGATGCCTGAAACTATCTCTACGGCATCTTTGAGATATCCAACAACTTGCCCTTTCGTCGGCTCTTCTTCTGCGTCAATGCGCTCAAGAAGATTTTCATAAATCTGCTCAATAAGCGCTTTTAAATCGTTTTTTTGCATAATGACATAGTCCATTGAAAAATATGCTGCATTATACATTTCTAACCATAAAAAAAAGCTTTTTAAACACAAAAAATATCATCAGTGCGATTTTAGGTATTTTAATGTAAAATACGCAAAAAATATATAGTTTAAAGGTTTAAAAATGAGTACTTGGAATGCATCAAGCTGGAGAGAAAAACCTATAGTGCAGCAACCAACCTATCAAAATCAAGAGGAGCTCAAGCGTGTTTTGGATGAGTTGAAAAACTATCCTCCGCTTGTTTTTGCTGGTGAAGCACGCTCTTTAAAAACACAGTTGGCAAACGCTTCTGAGGGAAAGGCTTTTTTGTTGCAAGGCGGTGATTGTGCTGAGAGTTTTAGTGAGTTTCATGCACACAATATCCGTGATACATTTAAAGCTATTTTACAAATGGCAGTTGTTATGACATATGCGGGTGGTCTTCCTGTTATCAAAATAGGTCGTGTCGGCGGTCAATTTGCAAAACCACGCTCAAGCGACACTGAAACTATTGATGGCATAACACTGGATGCTTACCGTGGAGATATCATCAATGGTGTTGAGTTTACGTCCGAGGCACGTATTCCAGACCCGCAAAGAATGATAAAAGCTTACAACCAATCGGCTGCAACATTAAATCTTTTGCGTGCGTTTGCATCTGGTGGTTTGGCGGATTTGCACGAGGTTCATAAGTGGAATCTGGATTTTACACATCAGAGTGAAATCAGTAAAAAGTATGAAGATTTGGCTGAGGAGATTGGAAAGACTTTAAAGTTTATGGAAGCATGTGGCATCTCATCCAAGACGCATAGAGCTCTTCGTGAAACAGATTTTTATACATCACACGAAGCACTTTTACTTCCGTATGAAGAGGCGTTTACAAGAAGAGATTCTATTACTGGGGATTGGTATGACACATCTGCACATATGCTCTGGATAGGCGATAGAACACGTCAACTTGACGGTGCACATATCGAGTATATGAGGGGTATCAAAAACCCTATCGGTGTCAAAGCTGGTCCATCCATGGATCCTGAAGATTTGGTAAGACTTTGTGATATTTTAAACCCAGATAATGAAGCGGGACGTTTAAATGTTATAGTGAGAATGGGAGCAGACAAGGTGGGTGATGGTATGCCAAAACTTATCCGTGCAATCGAGAGAGAGGGTAAAAAAGTTCTTTGGAGCTGTGACCCGATGCATGGAAATACTATCAAATCTTCAAACAACTTTAAAACACGCCCAGTTGATGCCATCCTTACAGAGATGAAGCAGTTTTTCCAAGTACACAAATCAGAGGGAACATTTGCAGGCGGTGTGCACTTAGAGATGACTGGCAAAAATGTAACGGAGTGTATCGGTGGTTCGTTTATCGTAACAGAAGAGGATTTAAGCTCTCGTTACCATACACATTGTGATCCAAGATTAAACGCTGACCAAGCTTTAGAGCTGGCGTTTTTGATAGCAGATACGCTTAAAGAGGCGCAAAAATAGCTAACGCATAATGCGTTAGTTACTATTTATCTCCTCCTCTTTCTCCTGAATCATCAACAACTCTTCCACTTTTTCTTCATAAAGATTTTTTAACTCTTCAAGCTCACGGGCAAGTTGCGTAATACCGATTTTTTCGTAGCATGCAGGGTTTGCCAAGCAGCTGTTTTTTTCGTCTATTTTTGCTTCAAGAGCATCTATTTCAAGCGGTAGCTTTTCAAGTGCTATTTTCTCTTTAAAAGTAAGGCGCAACTCTTTTGGTTTGCTCTCTTTTGGTTTTTCCTCTACTTTTTGGCTCTCTTTTTCAAGCTCACTAAGCTCTTTGAGTTCATGTTCAAGTTCGAGATACTCCGTGTAGCTTTGGTAACTCTCCTCAATATGCTTGTCCTCTTTGAAGATAAAGAGCTTTTTTGCGATTTTATCGACAAAGTATCTGTCATGACTTACGATGATAACGGCTCCGCCAAAGTTCATCAACTGCTCTTCTAGGATGTTGATGGTTGGGATATCCAAATCGTTTGTAGGTTCGTCAAGAATGAGAATGTCCACATTTTTGGTAAAGAGCAGGGCAAGGGCGATACGGTTTTTCTCTCCGCCGCTTAGGATGCCTATCTTTTTGTCCAAAAACTCTCTGGGGAAAAGGAAGTTTTTCAAGTAGCCGTAAACATGCATATCTCGCCCACGGACACTCACTCTGTCTCCGCCAAAGGGACAGAAAGTCTCTACAAGATTTTTCTCATCATCAAGCATCTCTCGGTGTTGGTCAAAGTAGCCCACACTAAACTCTCCTCGCTTGATTTTTCCTTCCGTTGGCTCAAGGCGTCCTAAAAGAGCCTTTAAAAGTGTTGATTTGCCGCTTCCGTTTGGTCCAACGATGGCGATAACATCTTTTTGGAGGATTCTTGTGTTGAAGTTTTTAAAAAGCTCTTTATTGCCCACGGTTAGCCCAAGATTTTCAACCTCAAAGAGCATTTTTTGTTTGTTGACGCTTTTGTCACGGTTGAAATGTTTTGCTTCACGCTCCAGCTCAAGCGTCATTTTTTTGATTTTTGAAGGGTTTGTTTTGGCATCTTCTCTAAGGGACATAAGCCGCTCTTTGCGTCCCTCGTTTCTTTTGAGCCTTGCTTTTACACCTCTTGAAAACCACTCGTTTTCTCGCTTTAGTATCGTCAAAAGTGTCTCATGCTGCTTTTGAAGCGTTTGCATGTACTCCTCTTTTTGCACCAGATATGTGCTGTATCCGCCGCTGTACTCTCTAATCGCACAATCCTCCACTTCAACACACTTTGTGGCTACTCTGTCGATAAAATATCTGTCGTGCGAGATAAAAACGAGAGTAAATTTCTCTTTCAAAATCAGCTCTTCCAAAAACTCTACCATGTAAACGTCAAGGTGGTTTGTTGGTTCATCCAGAAGCAAAATATCTGGTTTTTGCAGAAGCAGTGAAGCGAGAGCAACCCTTCTTTGTTCGCCTCCGCTAAGCATTACAACTGGTTTGTCTTCATACTGTTTGAGGTCAAAATGCTTGATGATGCGCTCTATTTTGTCATCCAAATTCCAAGCGTTATGATGTTCGATATAGCGTGAGAGCATCTCATGTTCATCAATGAGTGCTTTGTTCTCAAAATCATCCGCCAAGAGAAGCGAGAGCGAGTTGTAGCGCTCTTTTGCACGGTTGAGTTCGTCCAGTCCAGCTTCTACCGCCTCTCGAACACTATCTCCCTCTTTAAACTCAGGTCGTTGTGCAAGCATCTTCACTTCTAGGTTTTGTCTGCAAATCCTCTCGCCGCTATCTTGCTCAAGCGTGCCGTTGACAATCTTCATAAGAGTAGATTTGCCGCTGCCGTTTTTGCCGATGATGACGATTCTCTCTCCCTCATCCACATGAAAATTTATCTCACTTAAAATTTTTTGTGCTTCGTAATGTTTTGATATGTTTAGTAAATCTATGAGTGCCATTTTTTGTGTCTTTGTATAATTTATAAAAATGCGATTATAGTATAAGTAATATAAGAGATAAATTTTAATATAATTATAAAAAGTTACAAATTTTTGTTTTGTAATGTTTTTAACTTTTTTAGTTAAAATGTTAGGTAAAAAAGTTCAAAATGGCAGAGCGTGTGGTGCGGATTTTAAAAAACAGGGGTGTATTCTTATGGCAACGATAATTGGTATGATTAAGCAGATTGAAAAAGGTCAGTTTTTTGTTCAGGACTCTATAAATGGGGAGATGAAGCTTTTAAAAGAGGGCGATTCTCTTGTTCAAGATAATGTTCTCTTTGGTCATATGAATAACCCTAAAAATGCCAAAATTGCAGTTGCAATACTCCCTTTGGGAAAAGAGATTTTTATCTCTGCAAAGTCAAAAATCTCTTTTGATAAGAATTTTTTAGAAAAAATAGAAGAAGATATGAATGGTACAGATAGTCCGTTTGTGTTTAATGAAGAGAGCTTAGAAACAGCATCTGGGGAAGATGGCGTGGAAGATAGCACTCGTATGTCGGCACATTTTTTAGAACATAACGAACATCCAAAAGATAGTATAGAACACGATGGATACTCAAAAAATAGTATCTCAAGTTTTGAAGCATTAAAAAATGGTGATACAAATGAGTTAAAAGGGGTAAGAAGCAATAGTTTTCTTGAAGATAGATTTGAAATTATTGTGGCTAAGCGTAGTGATAATGCCCAAAATCATACAAATGCTCCAGCAGAGAAGGAAGATGACTCTTTAACGGCTACTCTCTATGTCAAGAATGATGACAACTCCATTCAAAAACTCAGCGAACTAAACTGGCTAAGCGAAGATGGTCTCTCAGTAGATATCAGCTCTCTCTTAGATGGAAGAGAACTTCTAGTAGCCTACACCATTCCAACAACATCGACTATGACATTAGGCGACCTGCTAAATATGACAACCAT
>CAXNED010000025.1:0-11658 GCA_964201385.1 Sulfurimonadaceae bacterium
GATTGTGATATCAATATAATTAAAAGCAAAAAAGTTGCGATGATTGGCTTTGGCTCTCAAGGTCACGCACATGCTGAAAACCTAAGAGACAGCGGTGTTGAGGTTGTTGTTGGTTTGAGAAAAGATGGTTCTAGCTGGGCAAAAGCTGAAGCAAAAGGATTTAAAGTTATGACAGTTGGCGAAGCTTCTGCTGCCGCTGACTTAGTTATGATTCTTTTACCAGACGAAAACCAAGCTGAGATTTACAAAAACGAGATTGAGCCAAACTTAAAAAGTGGCGCAACTATCGCATTTGGACACGGTTTTAACATTCACTATGGAAGAATCCACCCAAGAGCTGACATCAACGTAACTATGATTGCCCCAAAAGCTCCAGGACACACAGTTAGAAGCGAATTTGTAAGAGGTGGTGGTATCCCAGACCTTATCGCTATCGGACAAAATCCAAGCGGTACAACTAGAGAGTTAGCACTTTCATACGCATCAGCTATCGGCGGCGGAAGAACTGCAATCATCGAGACAACTTTCAAAGATGAGACTGAAACTGACCTTTTTGGTGAGCAAGCAGTTCTTTGTGGCGGTGCAGCTTCACTTGTTCAAGCTGGTTTTGAGACACTAACAGAAGCTGGATACGCTCCAGAACTTGCATACTTTGAGTGTCTGCATGAGCTAAAACTTATCGTTGACTTGATGTTCCAAGGCGGAATCGCTGACATGAGATACAGCATCTCTAACACAGCAGAGTATGGTGACTATGTTTCTGGCAAGCGTGTTATCAACGCAGAGTCAAAAGCTGCAATGAAAGAGATACTCAAAGAGATTCAAGATGGAAGATTTGCAAAAGATTTCATCCTTGAAGGTCAAGCAGGATACCCTCGTATGAACGCAGAACGCGCAAACGCAAGAGCATCCCTTATCGAGCAAACAGGCGTAAAACTAAGATCTATGATGCCATGGATCTCAGCAAATAAAATCATCGACACAACAAAGAACTAAATTCTCTTCAAAGCTACGCATCGCTAGATGCGTGGACTTTACTCTATTATATACTTTCTCACTCTACACCTTGGACCCCATCACTCTTTTAATTTTTTTTGTCCTATAAACATATATTGACAATAGTATAAAATATTAGTAGAATATATACTATGAATAAAACAGGAGAAAAACTATGTTAACAATCAGTTCAAGCGATGTCATCAAAAAACCATCATTTGTTACAAGACCGACAGAGATAACTTTCATAGAAGATGCAAAACAGCACATCACGAGGAGTGTCGTACTTCCCTATGAATTGTACGAAAAAGTAAAAGAAAAAATCGAAGATGAACTTTATCTTTTTAACAATAAAAAAGCATTGTCAGCTGCATCCAATGACGCATTTATGGAGATAGAATCTGTTTGTGAAGAGTTGGCAAGATGAGAAGAGGCGAGATTTATCTTGTCAATTTTGGCAAAAAGTACAACAGCGAGTTTGGCAAAATAAGACCAGCTCTTATTATCCAAAATGATGTCGCAAATAGAAATATCGACAAAGTGGAGTTTAAAGGTGTCACGGTGATACCAATGTCCACAAACCTTTGTGGTGGTGATTTGAGAGTTTTAATCTCAAAGCGAGATAAGCTTGAAATGACAAGTGAAATATGCATAAACGAGCTTTGTACACTAGATATAAGCAGAATCTATCTTGAAAATATGTTAACAACCCTCACACAAGAAGAGCTAAAAACAGTAGAGCAAAAGTTGAGCAAACATCTGGGACTGTAAGTTTTGAAAAACTATTGCAACTCTTTTACCCCATCCTCATAACTCTTTTTATACCTTCGCAAAACCGTCTTTATATGCTCTATCATAGGTTTTGGAGTATAGTAAAGCAGCTCTAAAATCTCTCTTGCGTCTTTAGAATAGCGGATGTTGTACTCCGAAGCATACTCGATGTCAAAACGAAAAAGTTCCTGCTCATCCACTTCTAAAACTTCAGCTATGTAAGGGATAAGTTCTACTTTTAGTTCTCGTTTGCCATAAAGATATCCAAGTATGGTTTGCACGGATGGGATTTCAGAAGTTCTTTTAAGCTTAGGCTCTAGCATAATAAGTTTGTTCGCAAACTCCTGTTTTGTCATCTTTTTTTCTTCAAGCAGATAGTTAATTTTTTCCCAAACTTCCATAAAATCCAAACCTTTAGTCAAAACGAAATATTTTGGTCAATAATAAGAAATAATAAAGGTCGTTATGTATATACTTTTGTCGTTTTGAATATTTAAATAAGGGTGTTTTATGGGTGAAAAAGCTGAATTTGTGTTTTTCTTGACATTAGGATTGTATTTAATAACCCTATTTACAGTTCCATATGTTGGAGTTTATTTAACATATGCAGCAATTCCAACAATTATTATTTCTGGATTAATTGCAAAATTTAAGGTCTGGAAATAATTGTCAAAATAGGTGATATGAATGAAAAAAGAAACTATAGGAAGTTTGTTATTTGCGGCTATGTTGTTTAGTGGGTGCAGTAGAGGCGCAAGTCCACAATCAGTAAATGGTAAATATTATATGGGAGGTGATGACTCTTGTATTAGATATAGAGTTTATGACGATAATAGAATTATATGCATAGATTCAGATGGCAAAGATACAGGCTACAGAAGTGCAATGAGTAATCAAGAGCTACAAATGCACATGAATCAAAAAGCACAAAATGATAAGGCACTGAATGACCTGTCTCGTCAAATGAATGAAACAGGATTAAAGATGCAGGAAATTTACGCACCTAAAAATTATAATATGAATATTTATCGATATTAAAACTTATCCTAGAAATTCTCTGTCAACCTGATAAAATAATATCAAGGATCGACAATGGAAGAACAGAGTTTGATTTTTCTTGTTCCATCCTCTCCTGAGGTGGAATGCTTATTTCTATATCCATCCCCTTCCCCTCCAATAGGCTCTTTATCTAATGCTTTTGAAGTTGATTGACTTATCTTCACAAGCTTCTGTATAATGCTTCTAAAAAGAGGGGTTTTATGATGGTGGATATAGAAGTGCTAAAGCATGAGATTGTCGAACGACTCAAGCCTCTTAACCCAGATAAGATTATCATGTTTGGTTCTTATGCTTATGGTACTCCAACTGAAGATAGTGATATAGACTTATATGTTGTTACAAAAGATGAGTTTATACCTCAAAATTTTAGAGAAAATATGAATGTTACTCATGCTATTTCAAGAGCGATAAGAGATTTGCGAAGTCAAACAGCCATAGATTTGATAGTACATACTAAAAGTATGGCTAAAAAATTTGAAGAGGTAGGGAGTTCTTTTTCAAGAGAACTTTTAGGTAAGGGTTTGGTTTTGCTATGAATCAAAATCTTGCACTAGATTGGCTCAAATCTTCCTATAGTGATATTGTCGTAATAGAAAGTATTTTAGATAACAGTATTGTTACACATATGACTGCCTTCCATGCGCAGCAATCTGTCGAAAAATCTCTTAAAGCTATACTTGAATACCATAATGAGATGGTTCCTAAAAAACATGACGTACTTATGCTTAAAGATTTGGTGCAAAAATATATCATTATTGAGAATGAATCTATCTTAGAAGATTTAAATAGCTTATATTTAGACTCTCGCTATCCAGGAAGTTTTGGGCTTCTTCCATATGGAAAACCAACACTGCAAGATGCAAATGAATTTTATAAATTTGCCAAGAAGACGCTTTATGATGTTTGCGCTCTTTTAAGCATATCTATGGAAGAGATGCAAGCTCAATAAAAAACAAAATACTCTTACAGCAACTGCTGCACCCTCAAAAGCGCAGAGAGCAAAATCGCATTTTTGTCCACGTGGGAGCTTTTCATCTTTAGTTCGGCTTCTAGTAGGAGTTCGTGTAGTTTGTAGTAGAGTGGGGGTTTTATCTTGATGGAGGCGGCGGCTTTCTCATCTACTACGAACTTTGGAGCGTTATAGCCTAGTATCTCTATGGCGTTTGGTGCACCGTTTAGGCGTATGTAGATGTTAAACATGTAGAGTTGTGTGAGGTAGGATGTCAGAGCGGTGAGGATGCGAATCTCATCTTCTCCATGTCCCAAAAGGCTCTCCAAATCATTTTTAAAATCTCTCTTTCCCAAAACTTTTTTTATAAAATCATCGATGCTAACTTCCGCAAGTCCGAAAATAATGGCGTCGATATCTTTTGTGGTAATGGGCTTGTCGTAGATGCGCAACTTCTCTATCTCGTTGCATGAGAGTGCTATGTCGCCGTTGTGGATGTTTAAGAGGTGGCTGATGCCATCTTTGTCGATAGCTACATTTTTTTCACGGGCTATTTGTGCGACGGTTGCGACGGCTTCTGTGTGGTTTGGGTGGAAAAATCTTACGCACATAGTTTTTGCATTGGCTTTTGCATAGGAAGCATAATCGCTTCCGTAGTAGGCATAGATAAAAGTGTTATCAGAGTTTTTTTCGCACTGCTCAAAAAGTATATCTAGCTCTTTTTTTGGGACTTTTTTTTCACTTTTTATGATGAGTACGTTTTGGTCTCCAAAGAGTGAGGCTTGTGAGAGGTGCGCTTTTGCCACGCTAAAGTCATACTCATCAAAGTAGAGTTTGAGCATGGACGCGCCCTCGTGGTTGGAGAGTATCTCAGTGTATCTGTCGATGAGAAAATTACTCTCTCCAAAGAGGATAAAACTGTTGGAGAGCTTTTTGTTTTGGATGTATTTGTCTAACTCGCTCTTATACACGGCTAATCTTTTTCTATGATAGCAACGATAGAGCCGTAAATCTTCGCTTTTGCGATATCCACTTTGTCGATTCTTACTTTGACATCATCAAAAAGAGCGGCATCCATGGAGTGGGTAATGAGAAATCTTGCCCCTTGAAGTGTGTCATGAAGTTCAGCTTTGAAAAACGGGTCGGTTGCAGTTACTCTTGCTTGGAAGACCTCGTCCTTATGCCCATCTGCCCAGCGTGCAAATTTGCGTGCCATAAATTCCACCTCTACCGTTGCGGCTTCTCTCTCTTTTTCACTCACACTCATACAGAGCGATTCGATGTTTCTAAGTACATACGAACCCTGCTCGGTGTCATTGTTTGCGATGGCTTTTAAAAGTCTATGCACGATAAGGTCGGAGTAGCGTCTTATGGGTGAGGTGAAGTGTGTGTACTCCTCAAACCCCAAACCAAAGTGTCCTGCATTGAGTGGTGCATAGCGTGCCTGCATCTGGGACTGGATGATAAGCGTGTCTACCTCGCTAGAGATTCCCATTTCAGTCGCCTGTTTTTGCATCTGTTCAATCGTTTCTTTGAGCGACCTTTTGATATCTATAAACATACCGATTCCTGCCAGCTCTTGATAGAGATTTTGCAGTTTCATCTGGCTTGGCGGTTCATGGATACGAAAAATCCCTTTTGTAAATCTCTTTGCCGCCTCTTTGTTGGCTAAGAGCATACAGTCCTCTATCAGCGCATGGGAGGGAGTCTCCTCTGCATACGTTGTGCTTACGATGTTGGTCTGCTCATCGATGAACATCTCAAGTTCGTGTGAGCGAAAGTTGTATCCGACTTTAAGTCTCTTCTCTCTTAGCGCATCTGTGATAACTCTAAGTTTGTCGATGGAGTCAAAGATAATCTTTTCTGAGGAGTTTTTTGGTTGAAGCGCGCCTTCAAAGTACGCATCTATCTCTTCATAGTTAAATCTTCTTTGCGAATGGATAATGGCTTCATACACCTTAGAACTGCTTACTTCAAGCGTGTTAAGGTCAAGTTTCATCTCAAAAACATAAGCAAGTCTGTCTTTGTGCGGCTGCAAGGAACAGAGTGTTTCACTGAGTTCACGTGGCAGCATCGGGATAGAGCGGTGCGGAAGATAGATGGAAAAACTTCTGTAAATCGCTTCATTGTCGATAGCCCCAAAAGGGGTAACATACTCGCTTACATCGGCTATGGCGACATAAAGCGTGGTTGTCTCTTCAGCGTAGCAGATAGCATCGTCAAAATCTTTTGCGGTAACGGGGTCGATGGTGCAAAATGGGAGTTCCCTTAAGTCAACTCTTTTTGGGTAGAGCGAGGCATCGACCTCTTTGAATGAGCGTGAGAGTTCAAGCACCTCTTCGCTAAAAGCGTCATGTTTGTTAAACTGTGCAAGAACAATCTTCTCATCTACCAGAGGGTCTTTGATGTTTCCCAAGCACTCCATGATGGTAAAATCTTGATTGTTGATTTTAAAAACATCGCCTTCGTTATAGGAGTTTAGCTCTTTCGGGCTTATCTCGATGCCAATAGGAAAATCAGTTTTTAAGTCAACTAAAGATTTGTGACCCTCTTTTACAACTATATAAGCAACGCTGTAGGTTTGCGCACGTCCCACTACTTCGACTATTTTTCCACTTGGAGTGCCACGTTTGCCAAGTAGCCTCTGTACGACAACAAGGTCGCCCTCTGTTGCTTTTATGCTTTCAACATCATCTATAAAAATGTCGTGAACATATTCGCCGATAACATTGAGGTATGCCGTGCCGTTTTGGATAAGTCCAAGCGTTCCAGCGCGGTATTTTGAGTTGAACTTGTAAACGCTCTCTTTTTTTGTAATGTACTCTTTTGCTAAGAAGTCCTTGACATACCCCAGCTCATCTGCAGCGATATCTTGCTCATCTAGTCCGTGGGTAAGTCTAATAAGAAGAGATTTCATCACAGTTCTTACATGTTTTCCAGAGCTTTTTCAAAACTTTCCATGTCAAGGTTGTATTTGAGAATAAGCTCTTTTGCCGCAGCGACACTCTGCTCTGTTATGACGCCATTGATAGGGACTGCCATACGAACGACTTGCAAAATTTTTGCCGCTTTTTGTACATCTTCTTTAGCTTTTTCTGGAGCGCCACAGTGGCGAATCGTCTCTACAAGACCTGTTTCAAATCTCCAATGTTCAAAGATAGAACCGCTTACTTCAGGTGTATCAACACCTACAACTTCTCTCTCTGCTGCTTCCACATCTCCAAGATTTGCAATTGCTTCTTTAAACTTCTCTTGCGTGTTGTCTGCCATAATCTGTTGCGCTATCAAAACCTTGCCAATCTCAACCAAAAACGCTGCAGGAGAGAGGACGCCTAAAAGTTTCGCATCTTTTCTTAGACACCATGAAGTAACAAGTGCATGTTGCTTTTTTGAGAGTGCTGAGAACATATCGTTTGTGATACCATACGCAGAAAAATCGAGTGTAAAACTCTTTTTCACGATACTTGCAAGTGCAAAACCACGTACTGTTCCCATCCCAAAGAGACCTACTGCTTGGTTGATAGTGTTGATTTCACGGCTAAAACCATAAAGCGGAGAGTTGGCAGCTTTTAAGATGTCGGCAGTTAAAAGAGGGTCTTTTTCTAAGATTTTTACCATATCGTTAAATGTGCTGTCTGGGTCTTGGTAAACAGCTTCTATCTGCATTGCAGACTCTGGAAGTGGGGGGAGTTGTTTGATTTTTTTGAGTATCTCTTCAGTCATATAATGCTCTCTTTAAGGCTAGTATAATTTACGTTGATGATACATTTATGTTTATAAAAAAGCACTGAATATTTACAAAATATCGTTACCATATGCCCACAAAATTGTAAAAAAGGAAAAATTTATGCAAAAAGAAGCAGTGCTTACGCAGTTGGGATATGCGCCAAATGAAGCGTTACTCAAACAACTTGAGAAAATTGAAGAAAATACACAAGGGTATGAAAAAATCCAAAAACATATAATGGATTTGCATAGTCATTTAAGAGTGGATGATGCCTATGTTGCAATGTCAAACTCAAACGACTGTTTTAAAATCAAAATAGACACTCCATCCCCTGAAATGGCGCAAGAAGCGCATGAAAAAGTGAAGCATTTTAGTGAAAAATATAAAGTAAAAGTTGAAAAATTGGACAATAAAAATACCTACTATATAGTAGGATTTAGCGCATAGGCGGCGGAGTTTTGCAAGAACCTATGAGCGTTGAGGGGTATGATGTTTTAGTCAAAGAGTTTAAGTTTTTGCTTGAGGTTGAAAAGCCTAAAGTTGCGCATGAAAAACTTGTTGCGGCGGCTTTGGGGGACAGAAGCGAAAATGCAGACTATCAGGCGGCAAAAGAGAAGCTCCGTCACATCGACAAGAGGCTTTTTTACCTTAACTCTTTGATGCAAAAAGCCCAAATCATCGACCCCTCACGCTTCTCCCACGAGCGAGTGAGTTTTGGAAGCAGTGTGCGCATCTGTAACATTGAAACCGATGAAGAGGAGTGTTACACGATTTGTGGCGTGCTAGAATCTGAGCCTGAGAATGGGCTTATTTCGGTACACTCTCCACTCGCCCGTGCGCTTCTTGGCAAAGAGGTTGATGCGCAGTTTAAACTTCAGCTTCCAAATGGGAAAAAAGAGTATGAAATCTTAGAGATTTACTACAAAAACATCTTCTCGCTTAAAAAAAACATCCGCACAAAAGAGCAGTTCTCTTTTCATTAAATTTTTACCTCACATTGGATATAATTGCCGCTTAAAAATCAAATTTTTAGGATTTCCCCGTGAGCCAACAACTAGAAAATATAGAAAAAGTACTCTCTTCACACAAGTTGTCAAATGAAGACTACACGCACATCAAGCAGATTCTGGGGCGTGAGCCTAATCTTGTCGAAATCGGGATTTTTTCCGCAATGTGGAGCGAACACTGTAGCTATAAATCTTCAAAGGTTCACTTAAGCGGATTTCCTACAAAAGCTCCATGGGTTATCCAAGGTCCTGGAGAAAATGCTGGTGTTATCGACATCGGAGACGGTTATGCGGCTGTTTTCAAGATGGAGTCACACAACCATCCAAGCTTTATAGAGCCGTATCAAGGGGCTGCAACTGGCGTTGGCGGTATCATGCGTGACGTCTTTACAATGGGTGCTAGACCTATCGCAAACCTCAATGCTCTAAGATTTGGAAATGTTCTAAACGATGACAAGATTTCTGCACATCAAAGATACCTTGTTCGTGGCGTTGTAGCTGGCATCGGCGGTTATGGAAACTGTATGGGAGTTCCGACCATCGGAGGTGAGACAAGTTTTGATGAGTGTTACAATGGCAATATTTTAGTAAATGCTTTTACTTTGGGTCTTGCAAAAAGTGATGAGATTTTTTACGGAAGAGCGGATGGTATCGGCAATCCTGTTATCTATGTCGGTGCAAAAACTGGGCGTGATGGACTAGGCGGAGCCGTTATGAGTTCGGATAGCTTCACGGAAGAGTCAAAATCCCTCCGTCCAACTGTTCAAGTGGGTGACCCTTTTACAGAAAAACTTCTTCTTGAGGCTTGTTTAGAGCTTTTCAAGACTGACCATGTTGTGGGTATCCAAGATATGGGTGCGGCGGGTCTTACATCTTCATCTTTTGAGATGGCGGGCAGAAGCGGCAGTGGTATGATAATGCACTTAGATAAAGTTCCTGCTCGTGAAGAGGGGATGACGCCGTATGATTTTATGCTCTCAGAATCGCAAGAGCGTATGCTTCTTTGTGCGAAAAAGGGAAGTGAAGCCGAAATTATCAAGATATTTGAGAAGTGGGATTTGGATGCGGCGGTTATCGGCGAGGTAACTGCAACGGGCAATATGGAACTTTTCTGGCATGGAGAAAAAGTGGCTGATGTTCCTGTAGACCCTGTGAGTGAAGAAGCACCAGTTCTCAACCGTCCGATGGTTCGCCCTGCTTATTTAGACAAAATTGCAGATGTGACTATCAACGATTTTCCTCGTGTATCAAATCAAGAGGCATTTGAGAAGCTGACAAAATCGATGGAAGTGGTTGATAAATCATGGATATATACGCAGTACGATTCAATGGTTCAAACTAATACCATCAAAAAAGGCGGCATGCTTGACGCTTCTGTTATCCGTGTAAAAGAGAATGGCAAAGCACTCGCAATGTCGGCTGACTGTAATGTTCGCTACTGTTACATAGACCCAAAAGGCGGAGCGGCGGCAGCGGTTATCGAGAGCGGACGCAATGTTGCTATGAGCGGGGCTAGACCTTTGGCGATTACGGATTGTCTAAACTTTGGAAATCCTGAAAATCCTGAGGTTATGTGGCAGTTTGGCGAGAGCTGTTTGGGTATCAAAGAGGCTTGCGCAGCACTTACAACCCCAGTTATCGGCGGCAATGTTTCACTTTACAATGAGACAAACGGCGTCTCTGTTTTCCCAACTCCATCTATCGCAACGGTCGGTGTAAACGATGACGCAAATAAAGTTTTGATGTCAAGTTTTCAAGAAGAGGGAAACAGTATCTACCTTATAGGAGAGAGCGAGAGTGAGTTTGGCGGCTCTCTTTACATGAAAGAGATTTGTGGCACGGTTGCAGGAAAACTTCCTGAAATCGACTATGAAAAAGAGCTTTATCTTTGGGATTTGGTTATCGAAGCGAACAAAAAAGGTATCTTAGAGTGTGCAAAAGATGCAAGCAGTGGCGGTGTGGCTATCGCACTGGCAAAAATGGCGGCAGTAAGCGGTCTTGGATGTAGTGCGAGAATGCTTGTTGATGATGAGAGAGATATCTTCTCTGAGACTATGAGCCGTGCTATCGTTGAGGTAAAACAAGAAAATAGCGCAGATTTTGAGACGATGAGTGGAGGTCTGATGTTCTGCCAAAAAATCGGAACTGTAGGCGGAGACAAAATCAAAATCAACAATGTTGAGATGAGCATGGATGAGTTAAAAGATAACTACTTCAATACATTTAAAAGAGTGATTGAAAGGGATATCTAGTCCACTTTCATATACTCAAGCGAAAACTCTCCAATGATTCTCTTCTCTATGCTTGCTCTGTAAGATGGAGCAAGAGAGGGAACGCTCAAAATCTTCTCTAAGATGTCTCTGTGCATGATTGGGTTGGCAAATGCCATATTTGCATCGAGGATAGAGACTTGTTCTGCTTCACGAGAGAGCAAAATAATTTCATCTCCAGAGCCTAAAAATCCCTCTTCAACTACACGGTAGTACCAACCTGTAAGTCCCGTTGTGTAAATCTCATGGGTAAATTTTTTGTTGTTCCATCGTTTTGATATCTTCCAACAAGGTTTTCTTGGCTGTGAGACTTGCAGTGTGGCATCACCTATTTTATAGACATCGCCTAAACATACGTTACTCTCATGAAGTCCAGAGATGGTGAGATTTTCTGCTAACGCACCAAAGGGAATCTCTTCTCCTAAAAACTCGCTCCACTCATTGTAGTTTTCATAACTGTTGGCAAAGAGCGCTTTATCTTCTCCTCCATGATGGACTTTGTCGGCTACTTCATCGCTCTCAAGACCTAGTTTGCCCGCCCAAACTCTCTCAAAAGTAGGCTCTTTAAAAGAGCCACTCTCCCAATATTTGCCTAAAAAATCTTTGTTCCCTCTGTCGCCATAACCTTTTACTTTGCCTACTTGCACAGATAGAAGTTTGTATTGCATATCTTTCCCCTTTGAAAAAAGGCTATTTTAGCAAAAAATGGAAAATTTCTCTTTATCTTGATGCAATTAAAGAGTTCAAAGCAACCCTTGGATAAAATTGCGCAATTTATTTTTTTAGGAAATTTTGATGAAAAGAGCATTGGTAAGCGTAAGCGACAAGAGCGGTGTGGTTGAGTTTTGTACTTCTTTGGTAAAAAACGGATTTGAAATC
>CAXNED010000026.1:0-11646 GCA_964201385.1 Sulfurimonadaceae bacterium
AACGCGTAACCGCTTACATTTTCATATTTTACCGCCGCAAAAACATTTGGATCAACGATTCCACAGCCTAAAACTTCAAGCCATCCCGTCTTTGAACAAACTCTGCACCCCTCGCCTTTACAAAAAACACAAGAGATATCCACTTCAGCAGATGGTTCTGTAAAAGGGAAGAAGCTTGGACGAAAACGAACTTGTACATCTCCAAACATATACTTTAAAAAATCTTCTAAAATAAACTTGAGATTTGCAAAAGAGACTTTTCCCTCTTTATCGACCAAAAGTCCCTCGACTTGATGAAACATCGGTGTATGCGTGATGTCGTAATCTCTTCTAAAAACAGCACCTGGAGCTATCATACGAATAGGCGGCTTTGAGGACATCATCGTTCTTATCTGAACAGGAGAGGTGTGTGTGCGAAGAAGCATCTCATCTTTGAAGTAGAAAGTGTCTTGCATATCACGTGCTGGGTGGTATTTTGGAAGGTTGAGTGCTTCAAAATTGTTAAAATCATCCTCTACCATCGTTCCTGTTTTAACAGCAAAGTTCATGGATGAGAAGTACTCTACTATCCTATCCATCGTCTGCATCACAGGATGAAGCGCGCCAGCTTCACAAGACATGCTAAACATCGTTACATCTATCGCCTCGGCTCTCATTTTCTCTTGTAGTTCCAATGTTTGAAGCACTATTTTTCTAGCACTCAGTTCGTTCATAAGTGCATTTTTATGAATATTTAACTCTTGTGCAATTTTTGATTTTTCTTCATCTGGTGCTTCTTTCATTCTAGCAAATTCTGCTGCCAAAACACCTTTTTTACCAAACACAGATATACGAATCTCTTCGATTTTATCAACACTCTGTGCCTCTTGTATCGCATCATACCACTGTTTCAATAGACTCACCCATACTGGAGGGAATTTCCCTCTTAAATTTTATGCGATTATAGTCAAAAATAATTTATATATAGCTTCATTTGTCAATTAGTATGTTACAATAAAACAAAAAAAGGATGCAGAATGTGCCTGTTTTGTAAAATAATTAACCGTGAAATACCCTCAAATATCATCTTAGAAAATGAGGATTTTTTAGCATTTCATGATATCAACCCAAAAGCACCAGTTCATATTTTGGTTATCCCAAAAATGCATGTGGAGAGCTTTCATGAAGTCTCTGGAGGAGTTATGAATGGGATAACTCCTTTTATACAAGAAGTTGCAAAAGAGTTAAGTCTTGATAAAAATGGCTACAGAGTGATAACAAATATAGGAGAAGATGGTGGGCAAGAAGTTAAGCACCTTCATTTCCACATCTTAGGCGGAGCAAAACTTGCATGGTCACACCTAAGCGATGCGCATCCAAGAGAGATGATTTAACAAGACAGATATATGCCCTTGATTATGACGGGCAGCTCTCTATCTCTCCTAAGTCTATCTTACTTCCACCGCCTGAAATCATCTTCTTGTTTTCCCTGATTTTTACCCCGTTGTGCGTGATGGAGTAGGAGATGACAACGCTATCTCTTATTGTATTTATGGTAGAGCAGTAAGTCTCTAACGACGCCATAACCCATCTAGCCGCCATCACATCATCGCCATCTGAATCAAAACTATACTCCAAATGAAGCGTGTTGAATTTTTTTGGAAAATCCTCATTACGTACTGCATCACCCTCAACAACGAGGTTAGAGACTGTTTTACTCTGATTTTTTGGGAGTAAAACAATATCCGTTGCACTACATGAGATGATGCCTGACAAAAAGTACTCAATTGGTGTTATCTGTGGACAGTCGATAATAAAACTGCTTTTTTCAGTCTTCGCCTCAAACTTCATTTCGTTTAAATGTGCTACCGTTACCTTCATGCTTTATTGCTCCAAAAAGTTTTTAAAATATGCCAGTTGTTCCTCTGTTCTTTGCGTAGAAGTTCCGCCAGCGGATGTTCTCGCATTCATAGAGTTTTCAATCGATAAAAATGGTAATACATCCGCATTTATGCGCGCATCTATCTCTTGAAGATACTTCAGTTCTATGTCACTCAAATCAATACCTAACTCTTCACTCTTTGCAACCGCTTTTCCAGTGATAAAATGCGCTTCTCTAAATGGAATATCACATTTTTGAACCAGATAATCAGCCAAATCTGTTGCACTCAAATGCCCGATTTTAGAAGCGTTTTTCATGTAGTGCGGTTTCACTTGCATAGTTTTTATCGCTTCTTTGAGGATTTCAAGTGAAATTTGAGCGGTCTCTACTGCATCAAAAACTCCCTCTTTATCTTCCTGCGTATCTTTGTTATAAGCAAGAGGAAGCCCTTTCATTACCGTTAAAAGCCCCATTAAAGAGCCATAAACTCTTCCTGTTTTACCACGCAAAAGCTCTGGAACATCTGGATTTTTCTTTTGTGGCATGATAGAAGAGCCAGTCGAATACTCATCGCTAAGCTCAATAAATCTAAACTCATAACTTGACCACATAACAAGTTCTTCACTCAAACGTGAGATGTGCATCATCATAGTTGCGATATTAAACAATATCTCAAGTGCAAAATCTCTATCGCTTACAGTATCAAGACAATTAACACTTACACCATCGAAACCTAAAAGTTCAGCCGTCATATCTCTATCTATTTTGTGTGGTGTTCCTGCAAGTGCAGCGCACCCAAGCGGAGAGATATTGTTTCTTGCGTGTGAACTCTCAAATCTCTCAATATCTCGCTTAAACATCGCAAGATAGGCACTTAAATGAAATGCAAAGTTGATAGGTTGCGCATGTTGTAGATGTGTCATACCTGGAAGAATGGTTGCTGTATGCTTTGAAGCCACTTCATAAACTTCACGCATTAGAAGCTTCAATCCATCAACTATCTCTAGGTTTTTACGAAGTACATATCGGCGAAAGTCAACCGCAACTTGGTCATTTCTACTTCTTGCTGTATGGAGTTTTTTGCCTGCATCACCTATGAGTGCGGTTAAACGCTTCTCAATCCCCATATGAAGATCTTCATCTGATATCTTCCACTCAAAAACACCTGATTCTATCTCCTCTTTTACTTGCAAGAGACCTTGTTCGATTTGAACAAGTTCATCAGAGGTCAAAATACCCTGCGCTGCAAGCATCTTTGCATGCGCAATAGAGCCTTCAATATCTTCTTGGTAGAGCTTTCTATCAAACATTATCGAGGCGTTGAATTGATCTAAGAGGGAAGAAGCACTCGCACTAAAGCGACCTGACCACATTTTATCCATGAATTCTCCAATATTAAAAAGTTTCGTATTTTAGCCAACTTTTGACAAAATGAAGAGTTAAGATAGAATTTTTCTATCTTAAGGGAGAAGGAAGAGATTAGTTACAGGCAGGGACATTACCGCTATCGCTTGCATACTCTATGAGAAAATCTTTAAGATGCTGCTCTGTTTTTAAAAAATCACCACCCTCGAAATATTCATAAGAAGGTTTCGCATCTGGGTTTTTGCTTTTTAGATGTAACTCTATGAGCTTTTCACCTTTGTTTTTCGTAATATTTGTCCACTCTTTTCTCGTTTTTGTAGCAACAAATGCCTGACCGCTTTTATGACAAACAGCACATTTTTTGACAAAGACACTTTGCCCTTTATAAGCAGCTGCATCAAGAGTGAATGAAGCAAAAAAAGAGACATACAGGAGAGAAATTAAAAATTTATTCATATGCTTAACCCTTATAATAATCGCTTATATTACATTACACTTTATTATACTAACCTTAGAATCTTTCAAAATGATATTAAATCACGTTAATTGAAACTTTTGATACAAGTTTTCACTTAAATCCCACACACCTTTACTTTTGAGTGACTCCACAACACTTGGTGTACAATCAACATCATCAGGCCATCTGCGCTCAAAGCCATCCAACGCATTTTTGTTTGTTCCATCCACTCCAACCATGAGACCAGAGACAAAAACATCTCTTATGGCGTCCATATTGTTCGTCACTCTCCACAGAAGCATATAGGCGTTGTGTATATCATTTTTAAAAGCATCCACAAAAACAACAACCCTTAGATGCATACTTAAAGGAAGAAGTGCGTCAAAATAACTCTTTGCATTTTTTGTTTTTTGAATTGCTATGACAGTGATTGGATTTTTGGTTCTTCGCATAAACTGATGTAGAGTTAGCGCATCAGGGATAAGTTCTTGAATCTTTTGGAGTAACTCTTCATCTCCCAAAAGATTTGGTGCTTCTACTTTGTTTGCCGCTGTTGCATCGATTCCTAGTTTGCCACCGACAAGTGCTTCTGGAGAAGAGTGGTCAAGTGCATCCAAAATCCCATCTGTAATATAGAGAGATTTTGGCGTAAATCTATCAAGGATATAAGCACTTACCGCTTCATAACTCTCCAGCTTTGGAGCTTTTTCATCCATAAAAATCGCATGTTTTACAAAACTCATCTGCCCTGCGCCCCAGAAAGCATGCATAAACTGCTTTGCATGTCCTTTGTAAAGCGGTTGCATTTTTGCCAAAATAAGATTGTGAAATCCACAATTCTCAGGCATGTGATAATCAAGCAAATCAGGTGCTGTAGTTTTTAAGAGTGGGAAAAATATCTTTCCTGTTGCCCAACCCATATATTTATCTTCAAGCGGCGGTTTTCCAACAACCGTTGCTAAGTAAGTGCGCTCTTTTTTCATAGTGATAGCACTTACTTCAAGGACTGGATAAGGCTCTTCTAGCGTGTAGTAACCCGTATGGTCTCCAAAAGGTCCCTCCGTTCGCATCTCTGCTGTGTCCACCCACCCTTCAATGACATAGTCAACATCATGCGGAATATAGAGCGGATTTGTAAGAGATTTGACAAGTTTGGCACTCTCTTTTTTGATAAGACCATACATCAAAAGCTCATTTACGCCATAAGGAAGCGGTGCTGTTGCGCACCATGTGTAGAGTGGGTCTCCGCCGATTGCGATACTTACTGGCATTTTTTTACCAGCTTTTTGGTACTGGTCAAAAAAGTGTGATGCGTCTTTATGAATCTGCCAATGAAGCCCTAGATGGTTTTTATCATACACTTGAAGTCTGTACATACCAAGATTTACCATCTCGCCATCAAGGCTTTGGGTATAGGTCTGCCCCATCGTGATAAAAGGACCGCCATCTTGCTCCCATGTAGTAAGCACGGGGAGTTTGTAAAGGTCAACAGCATCATCCAGATATCGTATCTGTTGGCATGAGGCTTTCATCGTGGTGCGTTTTGGGAAGATGTTTTTGAGTGAAAAAAGCTCACTTGCCATGGAGAGTTTATTGAAAAAACCAGCAGGCATCTTCATATGAAGTAGTTTTGTAATCTCATCTGCTACAGACTCTATGGTTCTTCCAAAAAGGAGTTCGCAACGTCTGTACGACCCAAAAACATTCATCAAAACATTTTCTTCAAACTTTTTACCGCTTTTTTTATCGACAACATTAGTAAAGAGAAGCGCTTTACCACCATCTTTTTTCTTTACCTCTGCATAGGCTAAATGAGGAATTTCAAGGTAGATATCAAGCTCCTGCTCGATTACTTTTAGCTCATCATTTTTTCTAAGTAGCTCAACTGTTTTTTGCATTATTATTTATTTTCCATCATGGCTTCAGCACGCAAAAGAAGCTCTTTTGCCCCTTTTGCGATAAACTCTGCTGCTATTTCTCTGCCGATATTTTCATACCCTCTTTTGGATGTGGTTTTTACGTCGCTCAAAATTTCACTGCCATCAGGAAGACCTAATGTCGCTCTGATGCTAATGCTTCCATCTTCTAAAACTGCAGCGTTGACACCTATTGGCACTTGACATCCGCCTTCAAGCTCGTCAACAAAATCTCTCTCAATAGTCGTCTCAATTCTACTGTACTCATCTTCAAGACACGCTATGATTTTAAGTACTTCTGGGTCATTTACAGCTTCTATTCCTAAAGCTCCCTGCCCCATTGATGGTACCATCTCTTCAAGAGAAATAGGGTAAACATGCTTCACTGCATCTAAAAGGGAGAGTCTGTTAATCCCAGCAGAAGCCAAGATAATAGCATCAAATTCACCCTCTTTAAGCTTTCTGATGCGTGTATCAACATTGCCTCTTAAGTCTTTGATAATCAAATCTGGGCGCAATTTTTGTATCTGCATACGGCGACGAAGGGAAGATGTACCCACAACTGCACCATTTGGAAGTGCATCAATGTTGGTATATTTTTCAGACAAAAGCGCATCTCTTGCATCTTCTCTCTCAGTAATAGCCGCAAGAAGCAAACCCTCTGGCATAACCGTTGGAACATCTTTGAGTGAGTGTACGGCAATCTGCGCCTCGCCACGAAGCATCGCCTCTTCAAGCTCTTTTAGAAAAAGTCCTTTTCCGCCTATCTTTGAGAGTGCTTTGTCTTGTATGCGGTCTCCAGTTGTAACGATAACATTGAGAGAAACCTCAAGACCTGGATTTTGCTCTTCTAAAACAGCTTTGATGTGGTTTGACTGCCAAAGTGCCAGTTGTGAGCCTCTTGTTGCTATAACTAATTTTTTCATCTATTTTGCCTCTTTATATTTCATTTTTGTTCTATCTATCACGCCATTAAAAAACACGGTTGGAGTGCCGTTTACCATAAGTGAATCAGCTATCTTCAAATCACTTTGCAGATGTTCTGATACCTCTTTTGAGATAAGCTCAAAGGATTGGATGTTAGAGTGCATCACTTTGTTGAACTCTGCTAATATTTTTTCGTTTGACTTCTCTTTTGGGTCTATGTTGACTTTATAAAGGTTAAGTACAACATCTTTTGTACCTTTTAGCTCAAGCGCTATCGCCGCTTTTACAAGCTCAACTGCAGCTGGATGGAGTGATTCTAATGGAAAGTGGTAGTAGTAAATAGCAAATTTATTTGGCTCTTTTTTCATATATTCCAATGCTTCAGGAACAAAAGTTCTGCAAAATGGACAGAGAGGGTCTGAAAAAATGGCTATTTTATACTTTGCGTTTTCATTTCCATAGATAAGATTCTCTTTTTTGTAATGCTCTGGTTTCATCGGCAATGAGACCATTTCGTTCATATCTTTTGCCTGATCTAGGTCAAAAATCTCTTTTGCAATAACTTCTCCGTTGGAGAACCAGACCATTTTTTGAACAACTTGTCGTCCATCTTTTTTCAAAATAGCATCAAATTCGACATAGTATGCCTTCCAATCGTCATGCCCTTTTACATCAGTCACATTTGTAACTTTTAGTTTGAGTGATTTTATGTTTTGATTTGCTGCAAACATCTTCTTTAAAAATCCCTCAACCTCCTCATTAGAAGCATCTGCTCGTAAAAAGCTACTTAGTATGAGAATTGTCGCTAATAATTTCAACATCAATGACATCAATATCCTTTTCTTTGTTAAATTTTTTATACTTTGATTTTACATCATAACGATTAACAAGCATAGTTGTAAATACGCTAAACTGGAGTAAAATACCTATAATATCCGTTAAAAAACCTGGAATAATAAGCAAAATAGCACCGACTATTGTAAAAAGATTGAGCCTTTGAAACTCATTTAGATTTATAGCGTTATAAGAGACTGCCATAAGATTTTCTCTTAAAGTCGTGCGAAAATTTGCAAGTATGGCAAAACCCAGAAATGCGCTAAAAATTATCTCAAAAAAGGTTGCCAATCCGCCGAGGGCTGAAGCAATATTGACAGAAACAAGCACTTCAAAAAAGAGATAAATCAAAAAGTAAAGCATTAAGAAAGAAGCTCCACAATCTTGCCGTAAACAGTTTTAGCATCAACAGAAATTGTCTCTTTGGTTCGTCTCTCATAGACCTGCACCAAGCCATTTTCAAGCTCTTTCCCGATGATGATGGTATATGGAAAACCTATGAGTTCTGCATCTTTCATCTTAAAGCCAAATCGCTCTTTAGAGTCATCAAGCATAACATCAACTCCAGAGTTTTTAAGTCTCTCGTAAAGCTCTTCGCCTAAGCTCATTTGTGCGGCATCTTTGATGTTTGAGACCATGATGTTTACCACATACGGGGCAGTTGCTTTTGTCCAGATACACCCATCTTCATCGTGGTTTTGCTCTATAACTGCTGCTACAAGTCTGCTCACACCGATGCCAAATGTTGCCATCTCAAAAGGTTTTGCTCTGCCGTTTTCATCGTTAAAATGAGCTTCAAGTGCTGCGGAGTATTTTGTACCCAACTGAAAAATATGTCCAACCTCAATCCCTTTTTTGAAGTGAAGTGCCGCACCGCAAGAGCATTTTTTATCAATACTCAACTCTTGAAGCTCCTCGTAAGATTTTGCTTTTAGTGCATCAATCTCCTCTTCGCTCTCATAAATAGTCTCGATATTTGCGCCATACTCGCACGCCTCGCACACAACAAGCGTATCTTCGCCACTGTTTGCCAAGACGTGGAACTCTTTGCTTCCCTCTCCGCCGATTGCGCCGCTATCTGCCGCAACCACTCTAAAATCAAGCCCGAGTCTTGTGAAAATCTTTTTATAAGTCTCTTCCATAAGATCAAACTCTCGCACCATATCTTCCACGCTTGAGTGGAAAGAGTAGCCGTCTTTCATCAAAAATTCACGACCTCGCATCAGTCCGTATCTCGGTCTTGCTTCATCACGGAATTTTGTGTTTATCTGGTAGAGGTTGAGTGGTAAATCTTTATAGCTTGTTACTCTGTTTTTTACCATCTCCACCATAGCTTCTTCGTTTGTCGGGCTAAGTACAAACTCGTTTTCATGTCTGTCTTTTATGCGCAACATCTCTTTGCCCATAGCCTCAGAACGACCGCTTCTCTCCCAAAGTCCTATAGGTGTGACAAAACTAAGCTGTACTTCTTGGCAGCCTGCGTTATCTAACTCCTCTTTGACAATAGCTCTGATTTTTTCTAAAACAATCTTGCCCAGTGGCATAAAGTTGTAAAGTCCAGCTCCCTGTTGGTTGATAAAACCGCCTCTTACTAAGAACTTGTGGCTTGGCAGTGTTGCATCAGAGGGTGCCTCTTTTGCTGTTGGAATAAAGGCTCTGCTTCTTCTCAATTTGTTTTTCCTTCTATGATGTTTAATGCATGCTCGCACTTATATTTGTCTGGTATATCGCTTTTATCTTTTTGTATCAAAAACTGAACTGCACTTGTGAGCATGTCGGCTTTTGACTCCTCTGAAACAGAGCGCATTTTTGAACTCATCTGGTGCAAAAAGCGTTTCATCGCCTGCTCTACCATCTTTTTTGCTTGTACCTCATACTCTTTTGGAATATGCCCTTTTTTGATAACCCGCTCACTCTCGATGTGCGCCGCTTCAAAGGCTTTTTGATAAATCTCTTTTATCATCGGTTCGATGTTGAGCGTACTAAGCCACTCAAAAAACTCAACCGTGCTTCTGCCGATAATCCCATGTGCTTTTCTTGCGCTGTCTTCTCTAATCCCGATATTTTCATCTACTATACTTTTTAAATCATCTATCACATAAAGGTTGATTTTGTCGCCTTTGTGGTAGTTGATATCTCGTGGAAGTGCCAAATCAAACCAAAATCTCTCAAAATCACATGATTTGATAATTGCATCCGTGATGATTGGCTCTGGAGCAGATGTTGCCGTAAAGAGAATCTCAAACTCATTGATAGCGTTTGCAAGTTCGCCGTAGTCTAGCACTTTTGCACCACAATCATATGCGAGTTTTTGGGCATTTTCTCTTGTTCTGTTCATGATATGCACATCCGCTCCGCTTGAGAGAAGATGTTTCGCTGTTATCTCCGACATCTCGCCAACACCGATAACAAGGGCTTTTTTGCCCTCAACACTCTCTAAAACGGATTTGAGTTTTGCAACTGCGACGCTTGCAATGGAGACTGGTTTTGAGGAGATATCTGTTGCATTTCTTACTTTTGCGGCACATTTAAAAGCGTGGTGCATCGCACGTGCGAGCTTTTGACCACTAAACCCGTTGTCGTAAGAGAAACGAAATGCGTCTCTGAGCTGTCCTGCTATCTGCGTCTCACCGATAACCATCGAATCAAGCGATGATGCAACGCTAAAGAGATGGTGAATGGCACTACTGTCATCAAAGATGTCAGCTCTCCCCTCAAGCTCTTCGATAGAGATGCCAGATCTCGCCGCAAGCATCTCAAAAATATGCTGCGTTGCACCTGCTATATCGCTACAACTACAAAAAACTTCCATACGGTTGCATGTAGAGATAAGGATGGATTCGTTGATAGCTTCGCCCGCATTTAACTTTGTCAAACACCCTTTGGTTGCGTTGTCGTCTTTGTAGGAGAGCTTTTCTCTTATCTCAAGCGTTGAATTTTTGTGTGAAAAACTTATGTTTAAGTAGTGCATTAGTAACTTCTTTTTATCATGGTTTCTAAAATCTCTATCAGCCCTGCATCCTCTTTGACGGCCTGCATCGCCTCGTTAGATAGTTTTTGCGCTAAAGCAAAAGATTTTTCTATGCTTTTATGCTCTTGCATCTTCTCTTTTATCCAAAGCGTCTCTTCTTTGTCTAAAACTTTTGCATGAAGCGTGCGTAATTTCTCTTGTTCTGGCGCATTTAGGGTGTGGTAGAGGTAGATATAAGGGAGTGTGCATTTACCCTCCACAAAATCGTTCATAGCGGGTTTGCCAAGTGTTGCTTCATCGGCGGTAATGTCTAAGATGTCATCAATGATTTGAAACGAAAGCCCCAAATTCTTTCCATACAGAGCATGATTTTGTGCATTTTTGCCCGCTAAAAGAGCAGCTCCATGAGCGGCGGCTTCTATGAGAGTGGCGGTTTTAAGATAGAGCATATCGAGATATATCTGCGCATCGTCATTAAAACTTTGCGACATTTTTACATCCATCATCTCGCCCTTGCTTAGAGCGGTAACTGAAGATGATACGACCTTTGCAATCTCTCTATCGAACAAAACAAGTTCACTAAAAGCTTTCGAGTAGAGGATGTCGCCAAGCATTACCGCTGTTTTACTGCCATGGGTTGCGTTGATGGAAGGCGTGCCACGTCTAAGTGTTGCCTCATCTATTACATCATCATGAAGCAGGCTTGCTGCGTGAATAAGCTCTACAATTGCGCCAAGAAGAGGAGCAGCTTCAGAAGAAGACGCTATCTTTAAAATAAGTTTTGCTCTTAGCCTTTTTCCGCCTTGAAGCTTCTCAAAAAGATGCGTGACTGCATCATAATTTATCTCTTCTATCAGTCTTGCTATCTCTCTCTCAACTCTTTGCATATTGTACTTTATCCATTTTTTAATTCTTCTAACTCTACAAGCTTATCTTTATCAAAAAGAAAGAGTTCAAAAAGCGCCTCTTTAGACTCCTTTTTGAACTCTTTAAACTTTACAAGCAGATACGCCCTTTGGGGATACTTGCTCCCCTTTGGCATCAACTCTAGGCGAAAACTTTGATTTTCATGTCTCAAAGAGAGCACATTTTGCGCAACTATCTTATCGTAAGAACGAAAAATAACAAGAGCACCGTCTGTGTAGAGTGTCCATCTCAAAGTAAAGAGCTTTTTTTTATCAGCGTATTTTACAAAAATATCCTTTTGCTCATCTTTTTTTAGCAAAATTTCTCTGCTCTCTTTATGTCCAGAAGCAAACACAAGAGCAGAACTAAGTACCAAAAGAGCAAAAAAAATAAAAATTTTTTTCAATTA
>CAXNED010000027.1:0-11598 GCA_964201385.1 Sulfurimonadaceae bacterium
GCTCATCTTGAACTGCCGAGAAGACCGAAGCATGTGCTACGAAAAAACTAATCGAGATTAATAATAGCAATGTCCAGAATTTTCGTATTCGCATAACTTGAAGTGTAACTAACAATAGTAAATAAAAAGCACTGACTTATTAGCCATATAAATTTTTACTGACCAATCTTGATTTACATTTTTATCCCGAATCTTCCAAGAATTAATATCATCAGATAATAAGCAGTTATTGTAAGTATTACTGAAATAGCCATACTGGGATAAAAACTTACTCCTTTTTTTATTAGGATTGGAAACATTATAAACAGTGTCATTGACGGGGGAATCAGCCAAACAATTTTGTTTGCAAACTCTACCGCTGCATCGCTGTTGTTTGTGTCTATATACATCCAAGTCATAGCCAATATTGACACTAAGGGAATAGCCGCCAATAACGCACCAACCAGAGAGCTTCGCTTTGTTATTTCAGATATAAGCACGATTAAAAGTGCCGTAATAACGATTTTTGTAATGTAGAAATACACCTTATTCTCCTTGAATCATGCCAGCCAAAGAGGCTGACACACTCTCTACTTGCCAGTAAAGTTAGCACCTATTATTTCACCGTATTGGTTTACAAAAATATAGAGATTTTGCTGTTCTGGGTTCGTCTCATTTTGATTTTTAAAAGTAACTACCCATTCAGGTACAGATTTAAAAACCTGCTGTTTTGCACTATTAACTGGCGCACTCTCCCAACTCTTCTCAAGCTTTCCCTTAAGAACATACTTTCTCATCTCTTTTATAGCAATCTCTTTAGCTTTTGCCTCATTGATTTTTTCCTGAGCGTGGCTATGTCCGTGTTCATGGTCATGCCCTGCTCCAGCATACAATGGATTTACCCAGAGTGTCAAGATGGCTGCAACTGCAACCTTTGTAATCATTTTTTTCATTTTGTTCTCCTTTTATAATGAACCGTGTATATTTTGTTTTGACTCTTCTGCCTTCATATCAAGATGAATGTGCGTATGAGCGTCTTTGTTAAAGCCGAACTCCTCTTCGTTTGTAGTATGCAAATAGCCATGCAACTGCATAAGCAACAACATGAAACCTGCGAACATAAGAGCGTGGTTGGCAACCTTGCTGTGCTGCATAAATGACTCTTTTTTGCGCCAAAGCATTAGAATGAAAAGTATTGGAATCAGGGCAATAATTTGTCCAAATTCAACACCGATATTGAATGAAACTATTCTCAACAACATAGAAAGAGCATCTTCACCAAGAGGAAGCTGTTGCAAGCGAGTGGAGAGTCCAAAACCGTGAATAAGCCCAAAGAGAAATACAACCCATAACAGGTTTGGAGATTTGACATGCAGATAGTTTTGAAAGCCCTTGTTGTTGTCAAATGCTTTATAAATAACGCTGATTGCGATTACTGCGTCAATCAGATAATAGTTGGCATTGACTCCCATAAAAGTCGCCAAAATCAGCGTAATACTGTGTCCCAGCGTAAAGACGGAGACAAATTTAACGATATCTTTTAGTGTGTTTAAGAAAAAGACCACACCGAACAAAAAGAGCAGATGGTCATAGCCGCTAAGCATATGCGTAGCACCAAGCCAAATATATTTGAGGTTTCCCCCATCAAGCATTGCCTGCTTGTCTGCAGCTGAAATACCGTGCGCAAAGGCTATGGTAGCAGGCAGAAGCAATGCGCCTAAAATTAAAAGCGTCTTCATAGATTTCCTTCTGAAAAATTGTATGTATCTAAAATGATAATAGTTGAAAAAAATTAGGCGATAGGAGGGCGAAAGAGTTCTTTAGATATAAAAGAGTGATGGAGTTTTGCAAAATCAAAGTTATTTTCTTGTGTGTAAGAGAATGGTTCTATCTGGATACTCTCTGCTATATAAAAATCAACATAACTGACTTTATGGCTATGATTATGAGTATGTTTCACTGCGCTATGGGTATGTTGATGTTCATGGAGAGAGTATAAATTGTTGTGAAAATCGTGTTTTGAAAAAACATCCGACATCACAAAAAAGTTGGCACTAAAGATAGAAAGAGCGATAAAGATAACAATTGCGTATCGCTTCACTACTCTTCCTTTTTTTATAAAATTACTGCGCCCAATTATATCAGTCAAATAGTAAAGATTAAAATATAGCCTTAATCTCTCCATAAAGTTCCTCGCCATTGTAAAGCGAGAGCTTTTCATCCATGACAACTTTAGCGTTTGGGTCAAAAAGCATCATCCCAGCTTTTGCTCCGACTTCTATAACACCGCACTCTTGCCCCAGAGCTTTTGCAGGGTTTTGCACACATAGCTCTACAAGACGGCTCATTGAGATAAAACCGCTCTTCACAAGCTTTGTATAGTAGAGGCTCATCGCATTTTTCAGTCCCTCGCATCCATACGCCGCATCGTAAAATGCTACCTCTTTGTTGAGCGGAGAGCTTGGTTGATGGAGTGTTGTGAGGATGTCGATTTGACCGTTTTGAAGTGCCTCTTGCAAAAGCAACACATCTGTGCTTGACGCTAAAGGCGGGTTGAGTTTTGCGGTGGTGTTGAAGTTTCTGCACGCCTCATCGGAGTTTAAAAGATGGTGGATGGAGACTTCACAACTTACCGCTACACCCTCTTGCTTGGCTTTGCTTATGAGGTAGATGGAGCGTGGAGAAGCGATGGATTTGAATAGGATTTTTATCTTGAAGTGTCTCGCTATCTCTATCATGCGGGAGACATGCAGAACTTCACTCAAATCAGGAATCCCCGCAAGCCCCAAACCAGAACTCACATCTCCCTCAAGCATCACACCGCTTGAGATAAGCGAATTGTCCTCTGCTTTACAAAAAAGCGTCACGCCGTACATCTGGCAATACTGCGCAATCTTAATCGCCAAATCATTTTTTGCGATGGTACTCAGGTATGGAGCGATTGCGCCACGCTTTAGCAAAATAGCGATATTACTAAGTGTTGCGTCCTCCTTTAAAGCACTAATCATCAAGTCAACTTTTGCGCCGTTTAAACCATGAAGTCCGTTTTGCGCAAACTCCAAAACTATCTCATTATCAAGAGCGGGTGCGCACTCTGGGTTTAGGACGATATGCCCTATGCCAGCTTCAAGTGCCTCTTGTGAGAGCGATTTGATGTTTTTTGCATTGAGCGCTGCATCTTGAACTCTGATATTTGTATCCACCAAAAGCGGCAGAAGATAGAGACCTTTTGCATCGATAAACTCATCTCCTTGAAGGTTTGCGCCCATCTCCACGACGACACCATCCGCCACCCTAACATCAACTTCTCTCTCACCTTGCGCATCACATACTCTTGCATTTTTGATAATCATAAACACTGCCTTGCTTTGGTATAATTGCAAAATTATAAACAATAAAGGCTTAGAATTGCGCTCTGTATCTTTTGTTTTTCTTCTGTTTTGTACTCTTTACGCTTCACCCCAGTATGAAGACGGCAAGCGGCTCTACAAGCAAAATGGCTGTTCTGGCTGCCACGGACGAAACTTAGAGGGACTTCACAGTTACCCATACCTTGCCAACCGCGCAAAGGGCTACATGAAGTACAAACTTGAGCGTTTTCGCGCAAAACTCTCAGACAACCAACAACAAGAGATGATGATACCTTTTGCGGTTGGTTTGAGTGATCAAGATATAGAAAATCTTGCTATATATATGAATGAGTTTGTTCCAGAAGATGCCAAAAATCGTTATGATGACAGTTTTAAGACACATGGACATGGAGGCTCATGAAAATTTTAGTAAGCGCACTTGAACACTCGGCAAATGTACACCTCAAATCACTCAAAAAAGAGTTGAGCGAAACGACAGAATTTATCGGTATCTTTGACAGAGAGCTTGGGGAGAGCATCGTTGACCTTAGAAGTCTCGCTATCATGGGGTTTGTCGATGCACTCAAAAAACTTCTTTTTTTCATCAAACTAGGCGATGAGATGGTAGAACTCGCACGTGATGCCGACAAAGTACTGCTCATAGACTCCTCTGGTTTTAACCTCCCGCTTGCCAAAAAAATCAAAAAAAAATACCCGCAAAAAGAGATTATTTACTACATTTTGCCTCAAGCGTGGGCGTGGAAGCAAAAAAGAATTCCAGTTTTAGAAAAGACCATCGACCGTCTCGCTTCCATCTTGCCTTTTGAGCGTGACTACTACTCCAAAAATGCGCCTATCGAGTATGTCGGGCATCCGTTGCTTGACCAAATCACGGACTTTAAAGAGCATTTAAACGATGAGGTAAAAAGCGTTGTTTTTATGCCAGGGAGCAGAAAGGGCGAGATAAAAAAACTCCTTCCCATCTTTAAAGAGGTGCGAGAGAAACTTGGTGTGGATGCCACTATTATCGTTCCAAAACACTTCTCTAAAGAAGATATAAAAGAAGTTTATGGTAGCCTTGCAGGTTTTAAAATAGCGCACGATGCACACAAAACACTACTAAATGCAGACTTTGCGTTTATATGCAGCGGCACGGCAACACTAGAGGCTTCACTCATCGGGATTCCCTTTGTTTTGACCTATATTGCCAAGCCGTTTGATTATTTTATTGCAAGCAGACTTGTCAAGCTGGAGTATATCGGGCTTGCAAATATCATGTTTTGGAAGTTTAAAAACAGAGTTTTACACCCTGAATTTATACAAGAAAACGTAAACGCAGCAAATCTAATAGAAGCATATAAAACGTTTGAGAGAAGCAAGTTTTTAGAGGATTCAAAAGCACTCAGAGCGTATCTTAAGAGCGGTAGCTCCAAAAAAGTAGCAAACATCATAGAGGATAGAGATGAAGATTAATTTTATAGACTTACAGGCACAATACAAAAAGTATGAAAAAGAGATAAACAGTGAAGTTTTAGAGGTAATGTCCTCAGCACAGTTCATCGGTGGAGAAAAGCTTAACTCGCTTGAGAGAGGTCTTGCCTCTTACACTGGGGCAAAACACGCTATCGGATGCAGCAGCGGCACAGACGCTCTTCTTCTTGCGCTTATGGCTCTTGATATCGGCGTGGGCGATGAGGTTATCACTACTCCTTTTACATTTATCGCAACTGCCGAAGTTGTTGCACTTCTGGGGGCTAAGAGCGTTTTTGTTGACATAGACGAAGAGAGCTACAACATCGACCCTTTAAAGATAGAAGATGCCATCACAAGCAAAACAAAAGCTATCATCCCCGTCTCTCTTTATGGACAGTGTGCTGACATGGACGCTATCAATGCAATCGCTGCAAAACATAACATCGTTGTCATTGAAGATGCGTGCCAGAGTTTTGGTGCAACTTACAGAGGCAAAAAATCATGCAACCTCTCAACCATCGCATGCACAAGCTTCTTCCCGTCCAAACCACTTGGTGCATACGGAGACGGCGGAGCGATATTTACAAGCGATGATGCGCTTGCTGCAAAGATGCGTATGCTTCTCAACCACGGGCAAAATGAGCGTTACAAACACAAATATATCGGTATAAACGGACGACTTGACGCTATTCAGGCAGCCGTTTTAAATGTAAAACTCAAACACTTTGAGGCAGAAGCAACTGCAAGAGAGGAGATAGGTGCAAGATACAGTGACCTACTTGAAAATGCAAATGTTGTCACACCAAAAATCGCAGATGGCAACACAAGTGTCTATGCGCAGTACTCCGTAAGAGTAAAAGATAGAGAAGCGATGGTAGCAAAACTCTCTGCTACTGGCGTTCCAACTGCTGTTCACTACCCTCTTCCACTCCATCTTCAAGAGGCTTTTGCTCATCTTGGATATGGTGAAGGCGATTTTCCTATCAGCGAAATGGTCGCAAAAGAGATTATGTCTCTGCCTATGAGTGCTTTTTTGAGCGAAGCAGAGCAAGATTTTGTCGTTAACGCCATCAAAGGGTAAGCATTGAAAAAAATCGCCATTCTTGGTCTTGGTGTTATGGGAAAAAACCACTATAACACACTCAAAAAAGTAGCTGGTGCAGAGGTTGTCGCACTTTGTGATGTTGTCAAAAATGGCGAATTTGAAGAGCCGTTTTTTTATGATTTAGAGACGATGCTTGAGAGTGCCAAACCAGATGCTCTCATCATCGTTACGCCTACGTTTTTACATAAAGAAGCTGCTCTTAAATGTGCCGCTCGTGGTGTAGATATCTTCATCGAAAAACCTGCCGCATCAAGCGTTGCAGATGCACAAGAGATTTTTGAGGCAGTTCAAAAAAGCGGCATTAAGAGCTGTGTAGGGCATATAGAGCGTTTCAACCCCGTTGTAAAAGCACTAATGCATGAGATAAAAAACCATGAAATCCTCTCCATCTCCATCGTTCGCAGCGGCTCTTTCCCAGAGCGCATCGCAGATGTAGGCATCCTCACCGACCTCTCTGTGCATGATAGCGACCTGATTCGCTTTATCACGCAAAAAGAGATAGTAAAAAGTGCCGTTTTC
This sequence comes from Sulfurimonadaceae bacterium, assembly GCA_964201385.1. Classification (GTDB taxonomy): domain Bacteria; phylum Campylobacterota; class Campylobacteria; order Campylobacterales; family Sulfurimonadaceae; genus Sulfurimonas. Next base: position 6,427 of record CAXNED010000027.1, read on the forward strand.
AAGTCCCAAAAGATTCACAAAACACACGAAGACAACGCTATTTTGGCGTTTGAACTTGAGGGCAATGTTATCGGCGATATCGCAACAAACTGGCTCACTCCTTACCGCAAAAGAAGCATCAGCGTTGCATGCAGGATAGACAAAGAGAGCAAAATCAAATTTTTTGAAGCCGACCTGCTCTCCCAAACACTTACAGAACGTGTCAACATCAACCCAAATGCACACATTACAAACAACTGTTTTGTTGGCAGAAGCAACGCACTTCATGATGAACTTGAAGCCTTTGTCCGTTACTTAGAGAGCGGCGAGAGAGGCTCTTTGGCATCCATAGAAGACAGTATCATCACACTCCAAATCGCAGGTCAATAATGCAAAATATCCATCCAACCACTATCATAGAAGCAGGTGCGACCATCGCGCCAGACGTTACCATCGGTCCATTTTGCTTTATCGGTAAAGATGTTGTACTCAAAGCAGGATGTACTTTAGAGTCAAACATCATCCTCAAAGGCAAGCTTCAAGTAGATGAAGATGTAAAGATTTTTAGCTTTGCAGTCATAGGCTCTGATGCGTCTAATGTGCACATAGGGACAAAAACACACATCAGAGAGTTTGTACAGATTGGCACGCAAGATATATCCAAAAAGAGCAAAAAAATCATCATCGGCGCAAACAACTTTCTTATGGGATATGTACAGATTTTTGGTGGAGTAACACTTGGCGATTTTTGCATCATAACAAATGCCGTCAGACTTCATGAAAATGTCACATGTGAAGAGAGAGTTATCATCGGCGGGCTTAGCACGGTTGAGGCAAACAACAAGATAGGAACAGGAGTGATGATAGGCGGGGCATCCGTAGTAGCCTCAGACATCCCTCCTTTTATGCTAGTTGAGGGCAACAAAGCAACCATCAAAGGCTTAAATGTCATCGGGCTTAGAAGAAGACTTGAAAACAAAGGCGACATAGAAGAGATAAAAGCTGTTTTCAAAAAGATACTAGGCGATGGTGCAGATAAGATTTTAGCTCAAGAGATTGCCGACACCAACCCAAATGAGTTTATACAAAGGTTGTCATCCTTTGTGGCTTCTAGTAATCTTTAATCATTTTCATAGCATGCAAAAGTGCATGCTACTTTTTTAACTCTTTAGTTTTTCTCTTACTATCCTAACGGCTTCAACCATATTTTGAAGGCTTGATTTTACCTCCTCCCATTTTCTGGTTTTTAGTCCGCAATCGGGGTTTATCCAGAGTTGCTCTTTTGGCAGAACTTCAAGCAGAAGCTCTATCTGTTTGACTATCTCCTCAACACTTGGAACTCTTGGGCTATGGATGTCATAAACCCCTGGACCGACCTCTTTTGTATAGCCCACTTTTTTGAAGATTTTAAGCAGTTCATTGCCGCTTCTTGCGGTCTCTATGGAGATAACATCTGCGTCCATATCTTCTATGGTGTTTATGATGTCGTTAAACTCGCTATAACACATGTGAGTGTGGATTTGCGTCTCTTTTTTTGCACTGCTCACGGCTATCTTGAAGTCTCTTACCGCCCACGCTTCATACGCTTTTATCTTCTCATCTCTTAACGGATAACCCTCTTTAAATGCCGCTTCATCGACCTGTATGATTTTTATGCCCGCATTTTGTAGGTCGTCTATCTCATCACTAAGTGCAACTGCTATCTGTTTTGAAACCTCTCCTCTTGGCATATCGTCTCTTACAAACGACCAATTTAAAATCGTAACGGGACCCGTTAACATCCCTTTCATGATGCGGCTTGTTTTACTCTGCGCATAGGTTATCCAATCAACCGTCATTGGTTTTGGTCTGCTTATATCTCCATAGATAAACGGCGGTTTGACACATCTGCTCCCGTAACTCTGCACCCATCCGTTTTGGCTAAATCCATACCCACTAAGCTGCTCACCGAAATACTCAACCATATCATTTCTCTCAGGCTCACCGTGAACTAAAATCTCTAAGCCGCACTCCTCTTGAAATGCCACACACTCATCTATGTACTTTTTTATCTCTTTTTCATAACTCTCTTTTGAGACAAGAGCTGTTTTGTAGTCGCTTCTAGCTTTTCGTAGCTCTGGAGTTTGCGGAAATGAGCCGATGGTCGTCGTTACCAAATCGCTGTATCTCAAAATCTCTCTTTGAAGCTTTAACCTCTCTTTTGCACTACCCTCTCTTTGAAGTTTTTTATGGTTTTCTACTCTCTCTTGCACGGCTTTGTCATGGATAAGAGTGGAATTTTTTCTATTTTGGTTTGCCTTTTCATTGCTTCCCAGTGCCTCTCTTTGAGCCTCATCCAAACTGCTTTTGCCATCAAAAAAGAGTTTTGATACAAGCGAGATTTCATATAGTTTTTCAAGCGCGTAACTGAGCCACTCTTTTATCTCTTTGTTCATATTTTCTTCATACTTTAGAGTAAAAGGGACATGAAGAAGAGAACAAGACGAACTTATCAAGATATTCTCTTTACTTACAAAATTTGAGATACTCTCTAAAAGATGCGTAGTTTTTTCTATGTCGCATCTCCAGATATTTCTGCCATCAACCACGCCTGCTATAAGCTTTTTGCCGCTCATAGCGATAATATCAAGTGAATTAAGATTTTCATCCCCATGTAAAAAGTCCAGCCCCAATGCCCAGATGGGCGTATGAACCAAAACTTTTGTCGCTTCATTTGAGTGCTCAAAATAGGTCACAACCGCAATTTTTATATTTGATGCAATATTTGAGAGTCTGTCGTATGTCGGTTTTATAAGACTAAGGACTTTCACATCCAAACCTTTTGCAAAAATCGGCTCATCTATCTGCACCACTACTTCATCATCAAGAGTGCTTATAACTTTTAAAAGCTCCTCATAAATCGGCACTATTTTGCTCCAAAGCTCATAAACATCGCCACGGTCAACTCTTTTGCTAAGTCCCAAATATGTAATAGGACCTATGATATTTATCTTTGTTTTTATGCCAAGGGCTTTTGCTTCACGGTACTCATCTATGATTTTAGAAGCATTAAGCGCATAACTCTCTTCAAGACTTAGTTCTGGAACTATGTAATGGTAGTTTGTGTTAAACCACTTTGTCATCTCCATAGCTACGCACTTCTCGTTGCCTCTTGCCATAGCAAAGTAAAGCTCCACGCCGCTTAAATGAGCAAATCTTTTTGGAACTGCGCCCAGCATTACAGAGGTATCGAGCATATTGTCATAAAGTGAAAAATCATTTGAGCTTATGAACTCTGCTCCTGCATCTCTTTGATACGCCCAGTGTCTCTTCTTTAGCTCTTTTGCAACTTTTGCAACTGCTTCAAATGAGCATTTTTTTGCCCAAAATTCCTCTAAAACTCTTTTTAACTCTCTTTGCTCCCCGATGCGTGGGAAACCTACTATATAATTTTTTGACATTGAAATATCCTTGTATTTTTTTTTATTTTGTTTTTTTCGTGATGATCTTGTAAAAAAGGATATTTAAAGAGGAGGATGTACGCCAGTGCGTCTAAATGCAAAGTGTGTTGCATAGTATGGACAGCGTGGGATAAAGTGGTTTAACAAAAGAACGAGACGGATTTTACGTTTAAAAAAGAGATTGCAGTGACACGGCTTGGAAGAGAAGTGCGCTAACTTCGATGCGATAAGCTCATAAGTGCCGCTAAAGTGGTGTAACATCTTCTCTCCTTCCTCGTTTTTTTGCGAATTATACATTAAATACTACTTAAATGCTCCAAAAATTTCTCTGCATCTATAAAACCGACGATAGTTTTTGACTCTAAGACAGTTGAACTTGCATCAAAAAAGAGGATGACGGGTGGTCCGAAAACGCCGTATTTTTTGCTGAGTTCTTTTTGTTCTTGGCTATTTTGTGTCACATCTGCTCTTATGAGTACGAACTCGCCCATTTTTGCTTTTACTGCCTCGTTTGAGAAAGTTTTTTTGTCAAGCTCTTTACAGACTGCACACCATTCGGCACTAAAGTCTAGTAGGATTTTTTTGCCTTTGTTTGCCTCTAAAACCTTGTCAAGTTCGGTGATAGAAGTTACTTTTGTAAATGCCAACTCTTTTTGCTCTGGCGTTGTGGCACTTGCAATGGTGGATGATTTTAAAAATCCAAGCGGTTTTGTCATGCTGTATGAGCCTGCCATTACGCCCACAAAAAGAGCTACGGCATAGATAAAAAGAACGATAGAGACGGTTCTTCTAAAGATGTGTGCATCCCTGTCAAACGCTCCAAAGTAGGTTGAAAAACCTATGCCAAGGATGGAGTAAAGAAGCATGATGATGGCTTCATCCACCACACGCTCAAGCATCCAGATGGCAACACCGAGCATCATAACGCCAAAGATAGCGCTCACCATGGTCATCCATGCGCCAGGGCGAGGCATAAACTTTCCTGCACTCACACCTACCAAAATAAGCGGGAAGCCCATCCCCATACTCATCGCAAAAAGTGCCGCTCCACCAAGAACTGCGTCTCCTGTTTGCCCTATATAGACAAGTGCCCCCGCAAGCGGAGCCGCAACGCAAGGTCCTACTATAAGAGCCGACAAAAAGCCCATGATAGCCACGCCGACATAACCGCCACGACTGCCTCCGTGATTTGAGCTTATCTTTGCGACAAACGAGTCGGGGAGTTTAAGCTCATAAAATCCAAACATGCTAAGTGCGAGTGCGACAAAGATAGCAGAAAAGGAGTAAATCGCCCACGGCGCTTGAAGAGCGGCTTGAAGGTTAGAGCCAAAAAGCCCTGCCAAAACCCCTGCGATGGTATAGGCAGCCGCCATAGCGAGGACATAAACAAGCGAGAGTGTAAAGGCTTTTTTGGTACTTAGTCCCTCGCCTTGAGAGATGATGATACCAGAGATGATGGGAATCATAGGAAATGTACACGGCGTGAGTGCCAAAAGAAGCCCAAAGCCCAAAAACGTCAAAAGGATAAGTGCGATGTTGCCGTCTTGCATCGTTTTGGCTATGGAATCACTCTCGGAGAGTTCTTGTGGTGCTACTTTTTCGAGAGGCTTCTGCGGTGCTTCACTTTTTTGCTCTTTTGCTCCGCTTGAGAGTTTGGAACTATCAACTTCAAAACTATAAACTCTCGTCTCTGGTTCATAACAAAGCCCCTGCTCCGAACACCCTTGATATGAGAGTTCTATGTCAACGCTCT
>CAXNED010000028.1:0-11448 GCA_964201385.1 Sulfurimonadaceae bacterium
TCAGCTTTTGCCCAGCTAGAACCATCTTTTCTCAAACCAACAACAACCTCAACACCGCTGTCTCTTAGGTTTTCAGCATGTGCGTGACCTTGAGAGCCAAAGCCAATCATCGCAACTTTTTTGCTTTTAATTATATTGATATCACAATCTTTATCGTAGTAAACAGTTAATGCCATTGTTTTTTCCTTGGGTTTTAAGCTTAAAAGTACCCTTAAACGCTTAAAAAATTTTCGGCATTATACTCAAATAAAGCAAAAACTTTTATAATGTCGCTAAAAACAGAGGTGTATTTATGAAAAAATTTAATCTTTTTAAAGAAATTATTGTTACAGATAAAAAGGAACTTCTTGAAGCTGTAGATAGCGACAAAATCTTTGGGATACGAGTTGATGGCTCTCTCTGTTATGAGCCTTTTGGCATTCATGATGCCCTTATTTTTAGTGGCATTGCCCAGATAAAAAGCTCTCTTGAAGAGGCGTTTGGCAGAAACTATCAGGTTGTGGAAGATGAAGGGCGAGTGCTTATAAAAGCGGCTTCAAACTGGCAGGAGATCATTGGGTTTAACAAAGCAAGAGCGACCTATGATGACACAACCGCCGATGGCGTGGATGAGTTTGCAACCAAAGAGATGGAAGCCATAGGTTGGCATGCAACGGAGTTTAACATTAGCTACAGAACGCTTGTGGAAGCCTTGGAAGAGGAGTGCGAGGGTACGCTTTTGTGCATCGAATATGAAGAGCCTTACAGATTTAGCGGGCTTGGGTTTGTGGATAATTTGGATGAGGCAAGAGATATTTTATTTGCATTTTGTAAAAAAGAGATTGAGAAACTTATGGCAACGGATGATGACTTCAAAAAAGAGAGTTTAAGTGATGATGAAAAAGAGGCGGCAGAGTTTTTTGGTATTACTCTTTAGCTCTACACATCTCTTGGAGGTGGGGTTTTAACCCCGCTTGGTTAGTGTGAAAATGTGACTTTTTTGCGGGGCTAAAGCCCCACTTCCATAAAGTGTTACGCCTTTTTCTCTTTTGTCAGTTTTGAAACTAGGATATAAAAAAGCGGAATAAAAACTATCGCTAAGAATGTTGCACTAAGCATTCCGCCTACAACTCCCGTACCGATGGAGTGTCTGCTTGCCGCTCCCGCTCCGCTGCTTATAGCCAAAGGTATAACGCCGAGTGTAAAAGCAAGTGAGGTCATGATGATAGGGCGCAAACGAATCTTTGCGGCTTCTAAAACTGCCTCAACTAGCTCCATGCCCTGCGCCCTTTTTTGCATAGCAAACTCGACTATAAGAATCGCATTTTTGGCACTAAGCCCTGCTAAAACAAGGATACCTACTTGGAAGTAGATATCGTTTTCAAGTCCTCGCATGCTGTTTGCCACAACCGCTCCAAAGACGCCAAACGGAACGGCTAAGATGACCGATATGGGCATAAGCCATCTCTCGTACTGCGCCGCTAAGATGAGATACAAAAAGATGATTCCAAAGAGAAACGCCATGTTGCCCGCACTGCTTATCTGCTTCTCCTGAAACGCCGTACCTATCCAGCTAATGGCGTATCCTTGTGGTAAAACCTCGGCGGCAACCTCTTCCATGGCTCTTAGCGCATCGCCTGAACTGTAGCCCATATTTGCCGCTCCTGCCACTTTTGCGGCACTGTAGAGGTTGAACCGCTCTACCAAATCCGCTCCAACAATCTGCTTAAGCGTGACAAAAGAGCTAAGAGGGAGCATTTCGCCTTTAGGGCTTCTGACATAAATCTTCTCCAAATCCTCTGGACTTTTTCTAAAAGAGGTATCTGCTTGCATGTTTACCATATAAGTTCTGCCCATGAGGTTGAAGTCGTTGACATAAAAGCTTCCAAAAGTCGCATTGAGCGTTTGGTAAATCTGGTCGATGTCTATCCCTTTTGCTTTTGCTTTTGCGGTATCAACACTTATCTTATACTTTGGAACGCTTGTGTTTAGCGTCGTTCTCACACCTGCAAGTTCTGGTCTTGTGCTTGCTTTTTGGATGATTTCATTGACATATTTTTGAAGCTCTTTGACATCTGTGCCGTTTTTATTTTGGACATAAAGCTCAAATCCGCCCGCAACTCCCATCCCCATGATAGGAGGAGGAACAACGCCAAAAGAGAAACCGTCACTCGTCGCACCAAGTTTTTTGCTCATCTGTGCGGCAATAACGCTTGCATGTTGCTCTGGTTTTGTTCGCTCACTCCATGGCTGGAGTTTTAAAATGGTAGCCGCCGCATTTGTTCTTTGCGCAAAAGTGACAAAGTCAAGTCCCGCAAACTGAACGATGTTTTTTATGCTCTCTTTATCTTTTGAAGCGATGTTGTAAATCTCCGTTGTCAGTGCGTCCGTTCTGCTAAGTGCCGCACCTGGGGGATTGTAGCTAAAGACAAAAACCGTGCCCTTGTCCTCTGATGGCACAAGCCCAGTTTTTAGGTGGATAAACATATCATAAGTGACATAGATAAGTCCGCCAAAAAGAAGCAGGCTCAAAAATGCGTATCTGATGGTGAGTTTTACCGCCGCCGTGTAGCCTCTGGTCATAAAATCAAATGCGCTGTTGAACCATTTGAAAAAGTATTTTGGCTCATTGTGTGTCGGTTTTAACATCAAAGCACACAAAGATGGCGTGAGAGTAAGTGCCACAAACCCAGAAATAGCCAACGAAATAACAATAGTCACGGCAAACTGTCTGTACATCTCGCCGCTCAAACCACCCAAAAACGCAACGGGGATAAAGACAGCAGAGAGTACCAAAACGATAGCCACAAGTGCGCCTGAGACCTCTTGCATCGCTTTTATGGAGGCATCAAGCGGAGATAGCCCCTCTTTGATGTGTCTCTCGACATTTTCTATAACAATAATCGCATCATCGACGACGATTCCGATGGCAAGAACTAGCCCAAAAAGTGTAAGCAGGTTGATGCTAAAGCCTAACATGTACATCCCCGCAAAAGCCCCGATGATGGAGACTGGAACGGCTAAAACAGGGATAAGCGTCGCACGCCAGTTTTGTAAAAAGAGAAATATGATAAGGATAACCAAAAGGATAGCTTCGATAAAAGTTTTGATAACCTCATTGATGGAAATCTCGACAAAATCGGTAATATCATAAGGAATCACATACTTCACATCATCCACAAAACTCTCGCTGAGTGTTGCGATAACTTTTTTTACCTCTTTTGCCGTCTCAAGCGCATTTGCACCACTTTGCAAAAAGAGCGCAACTGGTACGGCAGGAGCGTTGTTGAGCTTGTTTTTCATCTCATAACTCTGTGAACCCAGCTCCACCGTCGCCACATCTTTAAGCTTGAGCGAGCTTCCGTCCTCGTTTGCTTTTATGATGATGTTTGAGAACTGTGATGGTTCGGCAAACCGCTCCGGTGTCTCTATGGTGTAGGTAAACATCTCACTTCCAGAAACTGGCTCTGAAGCGAGCTTTCCTGCGGCGTACTGCTCATTTTGTTTGCGTACTGCATCGATAAGGTCGCTTACCGTGAGTGAGTATTTTTTGAGCTTGAGCGGGTCTATCCAGATGCGCATGGAGTAATCTTTTGCACCAAATATCACAACATCGCCGATACCTTTTACCCGCTTTAGACTGTCCACAACATTCATAAGCGCATAGTTGGAGAGGAAAGTGACATCTCTTGTCTGTTTTGGAGAGTTTAAGATGATGACTTGAAGCATGTCGGGCGATTTTTCATTTACCCGCACGCCTTGTCGTCTTACCTGTTCTGGAAGTCTTGCAAGTGCGGCTTGAACACGGTTGTTTACATCTATCTTTGCATCGTCTGGGTTTGTTCCGACTTTAAAAAATATACTGATGCTTAGCGAGCCGTTATCTGCGGCAAGAGAGTTCATGTAGAGCATATCTTTTGCGCCGTTTATCTGCTCTTCAAGTGGAGCGGCTACCGTTTTTGAGATGGTCTCGGCACTTGCTCCTTGGTAGGAGGTAGAGACGACGATTTGCGGCGGGATAACCCTTGGATACTCACTGATAGGCAAAGAGCGCATGGCGATAACGCCCGCCAAAACGATGATGATGGCGATGACGGAAGCAAAAACAGGTCTTTTGATGAAAAATGCACTAAACATTTACTGACCCTCTGCGATAGTAACTTTGCTGTTTGGTCTAAGTTTTGCTATGTTGCTGATAACGACTTTTTCGCCATCTTTGATGCCGCTCTCCACCATCGCCACGCCGTCTTGAACATTTGCGATTTTTAGCGGACGCATCATGGCAACACCATCTTGGACAACATAAGCGACTGTGGTATCAGGCGTTTTTATAAGTGCGCTTTGCGGGATTTTTGCGATACTTTCATAGCTAAAACCGCCCAGCGTTACCTCTACATAAGCTCCAGCGGAGAGACTACCATCTGGGTTGTCAAAAATCGCTCTGACTAAGAGCGTATCTGTTTGCAAATCAAGTTTTGGCGCTACAAAATCGACAACTCCCTCATACTTTTTTGCCCCGATTTGAAGTGAGGTTTTTTTACCGCTTTTTATCTCTGAAGCGTACTTCATGGCGTCACTGCTTGGGAGAGAAAACTCTGCGTAAACCTTGTGCAGTGCCGTAACTGTGGTGAGTTGTGCATTTTGCGACCCTGCGTCTATGTACGTCCCAACGTCACTGCTGCTCATGCCGACAATCCCGCTAAAAGGGGCTTTTATGGTCGTGTAGCTGTAGTTTAACTCTGCGTTTGCTAGAGTGGCTTTTGCTTTTTGCACCTCTGCTTTTGCGTTGTCATGTGCATAAAAAAGCTCGTCACGCTGTTGCTCGCTGATGGCGTTGTTTGTAAAAAGATACTCCGCTCTCTTCCAGTCTCTGGCTGCTTTATTAAAGTTTGCTTCGGCTTTTAAAAGTGTCGCTTTTGCCTCATCAAGTGCGGCTTTGTACTCCTCTTTTTGTATCTCATAAAGCACATCACCCTTTTTGACAAGCGCACCCTCTTTAAAATTTTCTCTCTCAAGCACTCCGCCCATACGTGCAACTATCGCAACCTCGGCAAATGGCTTTAATACCGCCGAATAGTTCTTAGAAAAATCCGCTCTCTCAAACTTTACTTCATGCACTTTTACAGGCAAAGGAGGCATTTGTGGCGGCTGGGACGCTGCACTCTTTTTTTCATCACCACAACCCATAAAAAGCAGAGAAACAACCACCAATAATGTTAAATTTTTCATCTATAAAAACTCCTTTATATCTTTTCCGCTGTAGTAAATCAGCTCTGCTTTTTTGATTTGTAAATCATTAATCGCTCTCTCATAGCCCCTCTTTGCATCGTACTTCTCGCTAAGTGCCAAAAGATAGGCGACATTGTCAATCGTTCCGTTTTGGTACTTAAACTTGATAAGTTCATATGTAGAAGATGCCGCTTCAAGCGTTGCTTGGGATGCTTCTACTTTCGCCGTTGCGATTTGGAGCGACTTTTTTGCAAGTCTGTAGTCAACATCCGCCTTGTGTTTTTCATGTTCAATCAAAGATTTTTTGCTCAAATACTCTTGAAACTTTGACTCATACGCCTGCGTACGTGCGCCAAAATCAAAGATATTCCATGCAACATTGAGCGTGGCAATATTTTGCGAATCTACTAAAGAGTTCACTGGTTTTTGGTCAAAATAGTAGTCACTGTAGCTCAAAGTATCCTCAAAATAGAGCGTTGGGTTGTTTTGGCTCTTGAGGACTTTTGCACCAAAAAGCACAGATGAAGCTTCATCTTCAAGTGCTTGAATCTCGGCACGCAAAAGCGTTGTATCTTCTTGTGGCAGATGCACAAGAGAACCTTTTTCGAGAGAAGAGACTTCTTGTGTTGTGTAGTACTCTAGTGTGTGGAGGATTTTTTGGCTCTCAAGCTCTATCTCTTGAAGTGCTACAAGTGCGCTTTTTGTACGTGAATCAATCTTTGCAACCTCATCTTTGGTTACAGAGCCCGCCTCATAAAAAAGCTGCACTCTTTTGAGTTCTGCTTTGAGCTGTTCAATCTCTTGAAGCGTTGCGGTTTTGTCGGCTTCAAGAGAGAGATACTCAAAATAGAGCCTTGAGACATCCAAAGAGATGCTGTTTTTGATAGCCTCAACACTTTTTTTGCTTGAAGCTATGGCGGACTCAAGCTGCCCATAGACACTCTCTTTTTTGCCGCCATCGTAAATGACATACTTCAAACTTGTCTGAGCCTTCAAAGAGTTTTGCGCAAGTGTTGGCGTCTCATCATAAACATTTTGGTAAGTTCCAAGCAGGTCAAGAGTTGGCAAATAGCCACTTTTACTGCTCTCATACGCCTTCTCTTTGGACGCTACTACATGAGAGGCAGAAGCAACAACTCTGTTTTTTTGCGAGACGTCAATAAGCTCTTGAAGCGATGATGCGTAGAGAAATATCGGTGTTAAAAGAATCGGAAAAAATAGTCTCAATCGGCACTCCTTTTGTTAAATCTAGGTCAAGAATTTCATAATAGTATCAAAAGAACTCTTAAATATATCTTGCTAGAAAGATATATTTTTTGGTATAATGTCGTATGAAAAAAAATAGAGTTGATAACAATCTTATAACAAATTTTTATGGCAAAATCGAGGATGGCGAGCTTCCAGAGGTCTTTACGATGACCTTTCCCATAGCACTTATCCAAAAAACCATATTTACTCATGCGGAGAGCTTTTTAAAAGAGCGATTTGACCTCCTAAACTCCGAAGTAGATGTTTTGGCATCCCTCTACACAAACAACAAAGTCCTCTCGCCAACCCAGCTTTACGACCTTACCATCTTCTCATCAGGCGGCATGACAAAGGTACTAAAAAGACTTCAAGAGCGTGGTTTTGTCTATAGAAAAGAGGATGCGAATGACAAACGATGTATGCTTGTGTGCCTAAGTGAGAGTGGAGAAGAGATAGTCAAAGAGTCCCTCTTTGCCATCTCCAACGAGTGCAGCAAATATTTTGAAGCGTTCAGCCAAGAGGAGAGAGAACTCTTTAGTACGCTTTTAAAAAAGGTGCTTTTAAATATCAACAAATTCTAGTTTTTTATAAAATCTTTATACTTTTAAAACTTTATTGATAACTTATTGACATCTTCTCAACTATAATGTGTAAAATTAAAACCAAAAGATGCCAAAATGTCAACGATAGATATTATCATGTTAGCGGTGCTGGGAATTTTAACGATTCTTGTACTTATTAAACTGCCAAATGCCTAATGAAAAACCTCAGTTTTAACCGTACTATCTCTGCCTCTATCTTCAAAGCGGTGGCTATTTTACTTCTTATCACGCTCATAAGTCATCTTTTGCGTGAGCATCTCGATATCATTAACATTGCTCTTATTCATATTATCCCCGTTATTATCGTGGCGATTCATGGAAATATAAAAGCAACTATTTTCATAACGCTCTTAAGTGTCATTTTTTTAAACTTTCTCTACATACCGCCTCTTTATAGCTTCAATGTCCACAATGAACTCTATATATGGAGCTTCCTCATTTTTGCGATTGTTGGGTGGATTATCACTGTTCAGGCTAAAAATCTCTCTACGCAGACAAAGCAAAACGAGATGAGAGAAAACCTGCTCAACATCATTTCACACGACTTAAGAACACCGCTCTCCACCATCATAGGGTCGACAAATCTCCTCCTCTCAAACGACAACATGGATAAAACCAACATAAAAAACTTGCTCGAAGATGTAAACTACGCCTCATTGCGCATGAAAAGATTGATTACAAACATCTTAGACAGCACAAGACTCTCAAGCAAAAACATAGCTCTTAAGTTAGACTGGTGTGATTTTGAAGACTTGGTGGGCGTTGCCATAGAGGAGTTTTCAGAGAAACAAAAAGATGAACTCCTTGACATACAAATCGACAACTTGCCTCTTTACTGGGGCGATAACATCTTGCTCAAACAACTTATCATCAATCTTTTAGATAACGCTTTTAAATACTCTCGCAACAACACAAAAGTAATACTTAAGATATTTGTGACCAACAGCAGTGTTACGATAGAGATATTTAACCAAAGTAACCACATCGATGAAGCAAAACTAAAAAATATTTTTGACAAGTTTTATCGACTTGAAGATACAAACGACATCTCAGGCAGCGGCATCGGTCTCTCCATCTGCAAAAGCATAGTGGGTCTTCACGGCGGAAGCATAAAAGCAACTGCCCTAAATGATGGTATTCTTATCGAAGCAAAACTACCTATAGTGAAAAAGGCTGCCCTGATATGAAAAACTATCTTATCCTAATCGTAGAAGATGACCCATCGGTCAAAAAACTGCTTGAAATCACTTTTAGAGAGTATGAATTTAACCATATCTCGTGTGAGAGCAAAAAAAATGCGATGATGCTCTTTTTAAGCCACAACCCCGATTTGCTTATCGTTGATCTTGGTCTAAGTGATGGCGATGGCAAGGAGTTTATCAAGCAGATTCGCGAAATCTCCAAAGTACCCATAGTTGTTTTAAGCGCTAGGCACGATGAGAAAGAGATTATTGCTGCACTCGACGTTGGGGCAGATGACTACATCACAAAACCCTTTTCCGTCAATGAACTTCTTGCGCGCATCAGAGCAAATTTAAGACGCAGCATGAGCGATGAAAACATATCTAGCAAAATCGTTTGCGGCGAACTAGAGATAGACCTCGCTTCAAGAGATATCTTTTTCAGAGGCGAGCAGCTAAAACTTACCCCCATCGAGTATGAACTGCTCAAGTATTTTTTACGCAACACAAACAAAACGCTCACGCATCAGCAGATACTCAAAGAGGTCTGGGGTGTCGGGTACCAAAGCGAGATGCAGTACCTCAGAACGTATGTCAACACGCTGAGAAAAAAGATAGAGCAAAACAGTACAAGACCAAACTACATCAAAACAGAATCTGGCATAGGCTATAGATTTTGTTGTAACGGATAAAAGGTTTCCATGCAAACACAAGATGTCAAAATTATTTTTATGAGCTTCGTTATTCTTATCGGAGTTGGTGCTTTTTTGCTTATGCTCCCTTTTGCGCACAATGGAGAGCTTAGCATTATAGATGCGCTCTTTACTGCAACTTCTGCGGTATGCGTGACAGGACTTATCGTCAAAGATACGCCTGTTGATTTTACGAGTTTTGGACATGCCATCATCCTCTTGCTTATCCAAATCGGCGGTTTGGGCTATATGACAGCAGTTACCTTTTTAGCGATTATGCGCCGTAAAAAACTTGGATACCGTGACCGCCTTATCCTCAAAGAGTCGCTCAACTATCCAGGTATGAGCGGGATTTTTCGCTTTTTGAAAATTGTTTTTGCCAGCATCATCATTATTGAGCTTAGCGGCGCGCTCATCTTGTCACTACGTTTCTTAGTCGATATGCCTCTTGGCGATGCCCTGTGGTACGGATTTTTTCACTCTATCTCAGCGTTTAACAATGCAGGTTTTTCACTCTTTAGCGACAATATGATGGGATTTCGCAACGACTTTGTTATCAACTTTACCATTCCGCTTTTGATTATCATTGGAGGGCTTGGCTATCTTGTGCTCTTAGAACTCTACAACTACCAAAAAAAGTCACTCACACGCCTCTCAACACACACAAAACTTGTCTTATGGACGTCGGGTTTGCTTATCATAGCAGGTATGGCGATTATTCTCTCCTTAGAGTGGAACAACCCAAATTCTCTGGGCAATATGAGCAGTTGGGAAAAAATCATGGCGGCATGGTTTGCCTCGGTAAACTACAGAACAGCAGGCTTTAACACGCTGGATTTTTCTACATTTAGCGATTCAGACCTCTTTTTTGGTACTGTTTTTATGGTGACGGGTGGAAGCCCTGGGGGAACTGCAGGCGGCATAAAAACGACTGTTTTGGCACTCTCCATCATAGGAGTTTGGTTTACTCTTCGTGGGCAGAGCAACCCTCATATCTTTAAGAGAAGCCTCTCGATGTATCAAATCAACAAAGCATACGCCATTATCTTTGTTGCCTCATTTTACTTGCTTATCTCAACCATCATCTTAAATGAGAGTGAAAACCTCCATTTTGTCAGAACGCTATTTGAGACTTGCTCTGCCTTTTCCACAGTGGGTGTATCGACGGGAAATGGCGGAGCTTTGAGCTACAGTGCGCTCTTTAGTGACTTAGGAAAACTAAACATTATTTTCCTTATGCTCATGGGCAGAATAGGCGTTTTTGCATTTACTATCGTTATAGTAGGCAAAGCAATACAAACTAGAATAAAATACGCAGAAGCAAAGGTGATAATATGACATATGTAGTAATAGGACTTGGAAAATTCGGATACCATGTAGCCATAGGGTTGGCACAACAAGGCGAGGTTGTTATCGCTATAGACCATAGCGAAGAGAAAGTTAAAGATATCAGTGAGTTTGTTCAAGATGCCATTGTGCTCGACTCCTCTGACCCAAAAGCGCTTAGCGAAGCAGGTATCGCTGATGCGGACGTTGCCATTGTGAGTATTGGGGAAAACCTTGAAGCAAGCATTTTAACTGTTATGGCGCTTAAAGAGCTGAAAATTCCAACAGTTTTCGCAAAAGCCATAACGCAGGTTCATGGACAGATTCTCTCAAAACTAGGCGCTGCAAAAGTGATTTACCCAGAGATGGAGTCTGCAAAAAAACTTGTCAAAAAAATTGTAAAAAACATCCAGTATGAGACAATTGACCTCTCCATCACGATGAAACTCGCAAAAATGACCGTTCCCTCATTCTGGGTCGGAACGTCGATACTATCGCCTGTGTTTAAAGAGGAGTTTGATGTAAAACCAATCGCATATAAACATCAAGGCGAGTGGTACACCTCTTTTGAGAACAACGATATTCTTGAAGTGGGCGACATACTTGTTGTTCTGGGCAATAGCAATACCATTGAAGCACTTAGCAAGAAAGTATAGTTTTATTTTTTTGCTAAAAACCTCTGCAAGATAATCATAGCGGCTATAGAGTCGATGCGTCCATCGCGGATATATTTTATCTCGCCTCGCATCATGCACTCCGCTTCAACGGATGAGTTACTCTCATCTTGGTAAAAAATCTCGCCCCCAAAACCGACAAGATTCATAAAATGCGCCACGCGACGTCTCATCTCATCCTCGCTACTTCCGCCCATCGGTATGCCTACTACAAGGGCATCAACTTCCCACTCCTCAAGAACTTTTTTGACATCTCTTGCGGCTTGGTCTCTGTTTTTTCTCTCGATAGCTTTGAGCGGAGTTACCAAATCTTTATGCGCGCTATATGCCAGTCCTACCCGCTTAAGTCCCAAATCAATAGCGATATACTTCATTATTTCCCCAAACAAAAAGAGCCAAACATCTTGTCAAGCATCTCATCATTTTCAAAAGGTCTTGTGATGGAGGCTATCTCTCTTAGCGCTTCATTTAAACAAAACGAAAATATCTCTAACTCCTGATCTTGCAGTGGGACAAA
>CAXNED010000029.1:0-11338 GCA_964201385.1 Sulfurimonadaceae bacterium
GTCGGGCGAGTTTGGAAAAAAGAGGAGTTGGAGGAGATTTTAGAACTTTGTTTAAAGCATGATATAGTCGTCTTTAGCGATGAGATACACTCTGATTTGGTTTATGCTCCAAATGTACATATCCCTTTTGCCTCGCTTTCAAAAGCTGCGAGAGACATAACCGTAACTGCCATAGGAGTTGGAAAAACATTTAACATGGCGGGTTTTGCGATGAGTAGCGTTGCCGTGCCAGAGCGTGAGCTACGAGAGAAATTTTTAAAAGTCTATAACCGTATTCATTTTGCGCAAGGAAATGCTCTCTCTCATGTAGCTTACGAAGCGGCATATAAAGAGGGCAAAATTTGGCTTGAAGAGTTGAAAGTGCATCTTTTTAAAAACTTTCTTCTCTTAAGTGATGTGTGCGAGAAGTTCCCGCATCTTATAAAAGCAACTCCGATTGAGGGGACTTACCTTGCTTGGCTTGATTGTCGTGGTATGGGACTTGGCGATAAAAAACTAAGAGAATTTTTTGTGCATGAAGCGGGGCTTGGACTTAGTGCGGGAGTTGGTTTTGGCAGAGAGGGGAGCGGGTTTATGAGGTTGAATTTTGCTGTCTCATCTGATAGAATGTCACAAATCACAGAGCGGTTGCAAAAAACGTTAGAGAATTTTAGGGAAAAAAATGGTTGAGATAAATTGGAATGATTTTAAGTTTTTTAAGCAATATAGTGAGAAAAAAAGTGATAACTTTGAGGTTCTGCTTGATTTTTTAAAAAGCAACTACAAAATGACATCCCCCAAAGAGATGTTTGAGACGATGCAAAATGACGACACCGCACTGCTTATGCTTGGCAAAAGAGAGATGCATAGTGTAGAGGATTTGGAAAAGCATCTTTTTAAAGGTTTCAATGCAAAGTAATCTTCAAAAAATAGACACTTTTTTGCAAAAGCATCATGTGCTTACGCTTGCCACGACAAAGGATGGAGTGCTTAGTGCGTGCAATCTTTTTTATGCCTTCGATAGCAAAAAAACCTCTTTTGTTGTTGCCAGTAGTGACGATACAACGCATATAGAAAATATAAAAGCAAACTCTAAAGTTGCAGGAACTGTAGTTTTGGAGACGAAAATAGTCGGTAAAATAGAGGGTGTACAGTTTCGAGGCGATTTTTTGCTTTTGGAGGATGATGAGTTAAAAAAACTATACTTTAAAAAGTTTCCTTATGCGCTTGCTATGAACCCTAAGTTTTGGCAGATAAAAGTGGACTACTTTAAACTCACCGACAACACTTTGGGATTTGGCAAAAAGATTATTTGGACAAATGCTTCTCTTTAAAGAGAGTGCACTCGCTCCCACTGCTTTGAAAGACGACTAACGATGGAATTTGGGGTGATTTGAACCCATATGCACGGCAGCCATGAGGGCGTTGCGCTTCCCATGTTACAAAATAATGCTCACATTTTCTACAGTTAATTCTTTTCATGCAACTCTCAATTTAAGTGGCGTATTTTAGCATATTCGGTACAATAGGCGAATTAAATCAAGAGAGAAAATATGGACAAAATATCACTTATGCTACAGTTACAAGCCGATTTGAACGAGGCTACAAACGGTGACAAATGGACAAGCGGGATTACAAAAAACAACAAAGTTATCAACTGGAAGCGTTGTATCTACATGGAGTGTGCTGAGATGATAGATAGTTTTTCTTGGAAACACTGGAAGAACATCGATAAAGAGGCGGATTGGGCAAACTTGCAGATAGAAGTTGTTGATGTTTGGCACTTTATCATGAGTTTGGCAATAGAAAATTATGCTCAAAATGCTAAAGGCGGTATCGACGAACTCGGACATGCTCTCTTAAAGGTTGCAAATTTTGAAAAGATTGTTCTCAAAAATAGTCTCTTTGCCAATGAAAATGAGATTATGGAAAAAATCGAAACTATCATGCTTGAAACACTCTTAAAAAAAGAGTTTCATTTAGAGAAATTGGTTAACGATTTTTTTGATTTGGTTGTCATGAGTGGACTAGACCTTGAAGCTCTTTACAAGCTCTATGTAGGCAAAAATATCCTCAACCAGTTCAGACAAGACCACGGGTATAAAGACGGCTCTTATGTTAAAGTTTGGAATAGCGAAGAGGATAATGTGGTCATGCAGAGAGTTTTGGAGCAAAACAGCGACATCGCACCAGCCAAACTTTATGAAGAGCTTGAAAAGCTTTACCCAGCGCAAAGCAAGAACTAAAATCTATGGTTTTAGAGGTAAAAAATCTCTCCTTTGGGTACAAAAAAGAGTCTCTTCTTTTTGAAAATCTCTCTTTTTCACTCAAAAAAGGGGAGATAAAAGCGATAGTTGGTGAGAGTGGAGCAGGAAAAAGTACTATTTTTGAACTCATCCTTGGTAACTTAAAACCTCTTAAAGGAGAGATTAAACACTCTGCCTGCTCCGAGGTTTTTCAAGACCCATACAGCTCTTTTCATCCCAGCTATACGCTTATAAAGCAGATAAAGGATGTGGCAAAACTTGATGATTTGGAGATGTATCTCAAAAATATAAATCTTGAACGTGAGTTGCTTTTCAAACTCCCCCATGAACTCTCAGGAGGACAGCTCCAGCGTGCTTCCATCTTGCGTGCAATGCTTATGAAGCCAGAACTTCTACTGCTAGATGAGCCAACCTCCGCACTTGACAATGTTATCCAGCTTGATGTGATGCAGATGCTTGTAAAACATCTTGGCAGCATGGGAATGCTACTAATCACACACGATTTGGATTTGGCAAAATGGTGTGCAGATGAGATTATTATGATTTGAGTGAGTCTAAATTATCTAGTATGTCAAACTTAAAACAGATAAGAAGCAATTACGCTGATATTATTCATCTGTTTTTCGGCTCTCTCACCTGCTGCAACCCCGTCATATTCACTTCTTTTTATAAAGCTGACTAGCTTAAGCGTAAGATTTTTTATAGGTTTATAGCTCATTATAAAATCTGACTCATACGCCGCTTTTGCAGCCGCAAGGCTTCCCCAGCCGATGGTTTTTGATTTTTCATAATAAGCAAAGCTAGCTAAAAAGCTAAGCTTGCTTGAGTAAGTGTATCCTAAGACTGTTTTGTATGCCCAAACATCGCTTCTGTAAGCGTTTCTTGAAAATATGGAACTCGTGTAAGCTGGATCTGAACCCCACGCATTGAAATACTCGGCATCATTTGATTTATTTACAGAGAGCGAGAGAAACTTTATGGAATCTGCTATTTTTGCTTCAAATCCGCCCATTAAAAAAGAGTTCTGGATATTGCCGTAATTTTTTCCGATAGATTTTTGAGTAAGGAGTTGTGCGCCAAAAGATAGTTTTGCTAAATTTGCAAGTTCTGTTTTATAGCTCGTGTCCATGTAGAAACTATTTGCAAAATCATATGCCGTGTAGTTCCACGCTCTGTATGAAAATGAATCGCAGAGTTGGTGTTCTAAGCCTATAAAGCTTATTCCTTTGGTATCTTCGTCACCTGCCGCCTCAGCAATACTTATAAATTTTGCCTGCTCGACTCCGTTTATGGATTGTGATTGCATCGGTACTGCAGCGCCTGCAGTTTTCGTCTGCTCTCCTACTAGTGCCCAATCGGTAGCGCCTTGTGAGCCAAAAGAGATTGCATTTATATGTCCAAGAGAGAGGCTGATATTTTCATTAAGAGAGTTTTTCAAAAAAACCGCTTCGTAGAAATTTGGAGTAAGTGTTGTGCTGATTTTTGTTAAAGGCGTATCCAAAAGTTGTCGCCCGAGAGTTGCATCTGTTGTTTGGTTTTTATAGCGAAGATACAACTCGCCAAAAACAACGCTTGTGTCGCCCTTTGGTTGGCTAAAAAGCCCCAAAGCGTTATTTTTGCCCTCCCAGTCTGTAAGACCAGTATCTCCGTTAGCGTAGCCGCCTATGCCAAAATGAAGAGCTTCATAAAAATCCTCAGAGATATATTTTAGCTTTAAAAGATAAGCGCTTCCGTCTTCGGGCGCGTACTTATTGCTTTTATCGCTAAGAACATGGATGACTTTTATCTCACCCTCTGTTTTTGCTTCTTGAGTGTTTGCACCGTATAAAATTGTACAAAACAGAAATATTTGTAAAACTATTCTCATCTTTTGCCTTTATCTCATAAAATATTTTACTATATAAAAACCGCCGCCTGCCATAAAGATAGAGCCAAAAGCGTTTAGAGAGATGTTCGCAAGAGCCAGAGCTATTTGTCCGCTATTTAGAAGTAAAAAACTCTCTATGGCAAAGGTGGAGTATGTCGTAAGTCCGCCCAGAATGCCTGTTGTTAAAAAAGATTTTACATGGAGTGAAAAAAAAGTTGTGTGCATAAAGTAGGCGATGAGTACCCCCATCACAAAACTGCCGCCAAGGTTGACCCCGAGTGTTCCAAAAGGGATGTCATGCGGCATTTTGTGCGAAATAACGCCGTTTAGATAAGCACGCAGTACCGCACCGATAAAGCCGCCGCTACCTATGGCTAGGATGGTTTGCCAGCTCATCGTTATACACCTTTTGCATCTTGATTCTTAAGTTACTCAGCCACTCGCTATCACTTTTATCTGCTACAAATGAGTCCAAAAAGATAGCTTTGATTCTTCTTGGTTTAAAGAAAAACTTTTTTGTGTTGTAGCATTTTGCAGTCTCTATCAAAACAACAGGCTGCACTCTAAGAGCGTTCGCATCAGCTACCATTTTAGCACCTGATTTAAAAGGAAGCATCACTCCTGAGGTAGAGCGTGTGCCCTCTGGAAACATCGCGATTGCTCTGTGTGAGGCAAGAACTTTTTTGCTATCTTTGAGTAGTTTGATGAGGGATGTTTTACTCTCTCTCTCCACGGCGATATCTTTTGGAAGCTTGAGTGCCAAACCAAAAAAAGGGATATCAAAAAGCTCTTTTTTTGCAACCCATGCGATATCTCTTTTAGAGAGCGTCTCCATGACAACAATATCCAAATCGCTTTGATGGTTCATTAAGAACAGCTGTGCCTCTGGGTCTTCTTTGCCTACTACCTCAGTGGAGAAAAAAGTGCTAAGGCGTATAAGCCAAGCAGCAAATTTTCTGCTGTATGGCTTGGGGAGAATGTAAAACGTAACAATCATCAAGCCAAGTGATGCTAGGATAATTATGGTCGCGTAAAGCCAACTAATTTGAGCAAAGATCTTCATTTTTTACCCAACCTATTTTTTGATCTTGTAGTTGCACTTTTATCCATCCTTTGACTTCCGCCTCTTTTTGGAGATGGTACTCTTTGGGAGCTTGTTCAAAAATAGTTCCATTGGACATAGGAAGCAGATAGATTCCTGCTCCCTCTTTTATGCAGACCTCTTTTGATGGGAGTGTGAGTGAGAGGATGTAGGAAAGAGGAATGACAATAAAGAGAAGATAGATATATTTTCTTCTCCATAAAATAACAATAAAAGCAACCAGCGCCACGACCGCGGCTGCTCCCATTTTTAAAATCTCATTGGATTGGTCTTTTGGTTTTAAATCACTTTGTGTTGTGACACTATCATCATTGACGATGATTGGGATATTGCTAAAAATAAATTTATTTTTTATAAGATTAAAGTAGGAGAAAGAGAGCGTTTGGATTTTTTTATCGATAATAGCATAGTAGGTGATTTTTGCATCCGTAAAGGAGCTTGTTATAGACTCTATGCCTTGCTTATAAACGCCGCTTAGCTTGAGGGTTGAAATATCACAATTTTGTGCGGTGGCAACAAAAACGACAATATTGTGTGTTGCATCGTAGCTTGTTGTTTTGTACTCTACTATCTCAAAAGAGTTAGCAATGATATTGGAGAAATCACTTTTTGGATTGAGGGATATAACGTTTAAAGCTTCTCCGCTAAGTTGGGTACTTTGGTAATTTTTCTTATTTGTATGAATAAGTGTTGCTTCAAAATCTGGTATTTTGGCATTTTGCGAGGTTGCTATAAAATAAAAAGTATCGTAGTAGTATTTTGCATCTTTTACTCTTGCGGGAGTATCGCTGAGCATTTTGAGCCCTTGCATATTTGAGAGCTTATACTGGATGTCTTTGAAATCTTTAATGACACAAAGTGTTTTGATAGTAATAGGAAAAACTTCCCCTTTGAGCACTCTTTGAGGGATGTTTTCAAAGTTAAGATAGAGAACTTTGGAAGTATCTTCTATGGCCTCTTCGTAGGGTACGTCAGCATCAGTAGTATCTCCTAAAACATTAGGATTGGCAAATGCTAAGGTAGAGAAAAAAAGCCATGCTAAGAGAAGTTTCATCACGCTTGTAAAAATCCTTGAAGCATCTTTACTCCGTCATCGCTTCCAAGTAGTCTCTCCATTGCTCGCTCTGGGTGCGGCATAAGTCCAAAAACATTTTTCTCTTTATTGCAAACGCCAGCGATGGCATCAACGCTTCCGTTTGGATTTTTCTCTTCGCCCTGTGCACCGCAATACCTCAGAAGAACTTGGTTATTTGCATAGAGCTCTTTTAACCCCTCTGCATCGATGTAGTAGTTTCCGTCGTGGTGTGCGATAGGAACATTGACTATGTCACCGTTATTTAACTCTTTTAGAAAAACATTGTCGTTACTTACTACCTGAAGGTGATGGTGCTTGGAGAGAAAATGCAGACTCTCGTTTCTCTTAAGCGCACCAGGGAGAAGCCCTGCTTCTGTAAGAACTTGAAAACCATTACAGATACCTAAAACTTTTCCGCCCTGATTTGCGTACTTTGTCACTGCTTTCATAACAGGACTAAACTTTGCGATAGCGCCACTTCTGAGGTAGTCACCATAGCTAAAACCGCCTGCAACAACAAGCAAATCCGTATCAGCGGGCACAGTCTCAGATTTATGCCATAAAATCTCTGTCTTTGCGCCTAGCGACTTAAAAGCATGCTCTGTATCATACTCGCAGTTCGTGCCAGGAAACTGTAAAATTGTGACTTTCATTTTACAAGCTCAATTGTATAGTCTTCAATAACTGTATTTGCAAGAAGTTCCTCACACATTTTTGTCACATCTTCCATCGCTTTTTTCTCGTCGTTTTCGTCCATCTTAAAAATGATTTGTTTACCAACGCGTACATTGCTAACATTATTAAAGTGTAAAGACTCAAGTGCATGATGCACTGCTTTTCCCTGAGAGTCCAAAACGCCCGCTTTTAAAAATACATTTACAATTACTTTCATGATACTATTCCTTGTTTTTATTTATTCACTATTCTGTTGAGCACTTCTTCATAAGCCATCTTTAAACCGCCTAAACCTTGACGAAATCTGTCTTTATCCATTTTTTCGCCGCTGACCATGTCCCAAAAACGGCAGTTGTCAGGACTGATTTCATCAATAAGGATAATGTTGCCGCTGCTATCTTTACCAAATTCAAGTTTAAAGTCAACAAGATTGAGACCTTTTGTCGCAAAGTATGGTTTTAATATGTCATTTATCTCTCTTGCCATGCGGCGAAGTTTGTCAAGCTCATCTTGGTACTTCACAAGTCCTAAGATAAGTGCATGTTGGTCGTTTAGTTTTGGATCACCTAGTGCATCATTTTTGTAGTCAAACTCAACAAGCGTGAAAGGAAGCACTGTTCCATCTTTAATCCCAAGGTTTTTACTCAAACTCCCAGTGGCGATGTTGCGAACAATTACCTCGATGAGGATAACATTTGTTCTTTTATGGAGCATGTGATTGTCGTCAAGCATCTTGACAAAATGCGATTGAATGCCATTTTGAGCCAAAAGCTTGAAAAGTTCCGTAGAGATTTTGTTGTTTAGCGCACCTTTGCCAGCTTCACTTGACTTTTTTTCTCCGTTAAACGCAGTCAAATCATCTTTAAACTCCGAGATAAGCAAATCTGCATCATCTGTTGTGAATAGTCTTTTTGCTTTTCCTTCGTATATCAACTCTCTTTTTTCCATACTATACTCCTTTTGTAATAATTAAAGCTTTGATGATATCGGTACCAACTTTAAGTTGAATATCTTTTTGCATCATCTCATCAGATATGACATGTTTTGAATCCACTTTACCCTCTTTCTCATCTTGCGTGCCATTTACTTTTTCCAGCTCTTCTGTTAAGTGCTTTTTGAGGTCTGCCTCTTTTAACGCAAACTCATTTTTGGTTGTTTTTACTTCACCTGGCATAACTTCAATATCTGGTTTAACACCGACAGCCTGAATAGTTCTTCCGCTTGGCAGATAATATCTTGCAACTGTAAGTTTAATCGCCTCTTCATCGTTTATCGGTAAAACAACCTGAACGCTTCCTTTTCCAAATGTATTTTGCCCGACAACAACAGCACGCTTATGGTCTTGGAGTGCGCCGCTAACGATTTCACTAGCACTTGCACTTCCTCCATTGACAAGAACAACAAGCGGTACATTGGTAAGTGTGTTGCTTGATTTTGCGGTATAGACTTCATCATCTGCCTTGTTTTTACCCTTTTGTGAGACGATATCCCCTTTATCGACAAATATATCTACAAGTCCAACCGCTTGATCAAGAAGCCCTCCAGGGTTATTTCTTAGGTCAAGAACGATTCCCTTTGTTGTTGCTTTCTTCTGTTTGATTGCTTTGGAGACATCACTTACGACTTTTTTATCAAAACTTGTAACACGGATATACTGGATGTTGTCTCCGATGGTTTTTGCATAAACTGATTCGATAGTGATGATGGCTCTTGTGATAGAGATTGTAAGAGGTTTTGTCTCTCCCTCACGAACGATTGTCAGCTCAATCTTTGTGCCAACTTTTCCTCTCATGATAGATACAGCCTCATCAATAGTCATGCTAAGTGTAGATTTTTCGTTGATTTTTAAGATGATGTCACCAGCTTTTATGCCAGCTTTGTCAGCAGGAGTTCCCTCGATAGGAGCAATAACCGTGAGTGCACCATCTTTGACACCAACAGTGATGCCAAGTCCGCCAAACTCCCCATTAGTTTGAACTTTCAAATCTTTATAATCTTTTTGTGAAAGATAGTTGGAGTGCGCATCAAGGTTACTCATCATACCCTCTAACGCTTTATCCATAAGCTCTTCAATGGTTACATTGTCAACATTGTACTGCTCAACAATGCTGAGAACTTTTGTGAACTTTGCTAATGCTTCAAGTCTTGATGCCTCTTTATTTTGCTCTTTTTTTGCAGTAGCAGCAAAAAGATTTGTCGAAAAAAGGAGCGCAAGAGCGACAGCGACAGAGGCAAAGCCGAGTGTAATGAGTTGTTTGTTTTTCATCATTTTTCCTGTGGAAATTAAAGCGGGTATTATAGTTAAAAGCTCTTTAAATTAAGATAACGACAATTATAATACGCAAATTTGAATTATTGGGGTATAAAAAATGAGTACAATCAAAGGATTTTTATCTGAGGATCATGGTCGTTGCGATGAACTTTTTGCAAAAATGGAGGATGCTGTTACGCAATCTATAGAAAACGCAAAAGAGGCGTATGATACGTTTGCTGAGGCAACAGAGAGACATTTTCAGATGGAAGAGCGTGTTATGTTTTTGGAGTTTGAGCAAAAAACAGGCATGACACAGGGTCCTACGGCGATTATGAGACATGAACATATCCAGATGAGAAATCTTTTGGCAGAGATGGGCAAGGCGATAGAGGCAAAAGATAAAGATAAATTTTTTGGCAACAGTGAAACGCTGATGATTTTGATGCAGCAACACAACATGAAAGAGGAGCAGATGCTCTATACTATGGCGCAACAACACCTGAGTGCAGAATCAGACCGTATTGTGGATATGATGCAATCGATGATAGTCGAGTAGGGCAAGAGGAGGCGGATATGGATTTTGACGGATTGTCGGTTGACCAAGCACCGCCCATAACTGCACCACTGAGGTTTTTTGCAACAGCGCCGCTTTTTGCACTTCTAGCAGGCTTTTTCATCCTCTTTAGCGATGCGGCTACGCTTTCAAGCCGTTTTGCACCTCAAACAGTTGCTATCACTCACGCCATTACCATAGGTTTTTTTAGCTTCGTTATGTTTGGTGCACTTGTGCAGATGTTGCCAGTGCTAGCAGGGGTGAAAATCGCAAGAGTAGATAAAGTCTCTAAAATCTCCTACGCGCTTCTCGTTATGGGTACGCTTGGAATGATTTTGGGATTATGGTTTGAGCTCTCAAAGGTTCTTCTCGTGGCATCACTGCTTCTAGGAGGAGGATTTTTACTTCTTATTACGGCTATGCTTTTTGCATTCAGAACAGTTGTTCATGTTAATGCAAGCATACGCGCGATGATAACAAGCCTTGTTTTTGCCCTTTTGATTACGCTTTTAGGCGCGCATCTTTTAGCATCGTATGGGATTGGAAAGTTTGGCGCATTACACCCTCTTTTTGCCAATATCCATAGCGTTTGGGCTATCTTTGGATTTGCTGGCATTTTGATTATCGGTGTCGCTTTTCACATCTTGCCTATGTTTTATGTCGCTCCAAGATTTGAACCATCATTTCAGAGATTTGTCACACCTATGATTGGGGCTGCTTTGGCACTTTGGTTGGTTTTGAACCTCTTTGCACCCTCGTACACGGTAGTTGCAAAATCCCTAATCGCACTTTTGTTTATGGCATTTGCCCTAGCGGCTTTGTCGAAACTCAATGCAAGACGTAGAAAAGTAAGCGATATTACTATATGGTACTGGAAGAGTGCAACTTTTTTTATGGCGTTTGGCGCACTTGTATGGGTAGTGAATGATTTTTTTGATGAGAAGTATAGTGTTGTCGTCTCCATTTTGATAGGCGGTGGTTTTATCTTCTCTGTTATGTCGGGTATGCTTTACAAAATAGTCCCGTTTTTAGTCTGGTTTCATCTCAATGCCAAAGGGTATATGTCCATCCCAACGATGAATGAGATGATAAATAAAAAAGTAGCAAAATGGCAATTTGCTCTTTTTATCCTCTCTCTGATTGGTTTTACTCTCTCCTTTTTCATCGTAGAGCTCTTGGGATTTTTTGCGCTTACCTTTATCATCAGTATGGTACTATTAGAGTTCAATATTATCTCAGCTGTTTTGATTTATTTTAAAACCATAAAGACAAAACCTGATTTTGATATGAGCATGTTTACAATGAAAACGGAATAACAAAAGTGAAAAATATAATTTTGATAGGTTTTATGGGTGTTGGAAAAGGGAGTGTTGCGCGTGAGGTGATTAAAATCTCTGAGTATCTCTCGGTAGATACGGATGATTTGATTGAGAGTATGGAAAACAGAACCATAAAAAAGATATTTGAAGAAGAGGGTGAAGCGTACTTTAGAGCACTTGAAAAAAAAGTTGCGATGTGGCTTCAAGCAAGTGTTACAAACACCCTTATATCCACAGGAGGCGGTTT
>CAXNED010000030.1:0-10994 GCA_964201385.1 Sulfurimonadaceae bacterium
TTGATGAGTAAATCGACCACTCTTGCATCGGTAAGCATCGGATGAGGGTTTTGTTGCAGTAAAAAGTAGTGCATATAGCGACCAGTCGCATCGCCTCCCGCGTGAAGGATTCGCTCTTTGGAGTGGGCTGCCTCTTTTGTGTAGAGAAGTTTGCCATCTTTATCTCTGTCAAATTCAAATCCACGTGCTATCAAATCATCAATAATAGCTTTGGAACTCTCACTCAAAACTCTTACCGCCTCTTCATCACAAAGCCCAGCTCCTGCTTCAAGCGTATCTTTAACATGCAGAGGAATATCCTCAGCATCGATTGCCAAAGCGATACCGCCTTGCGCATAAAAACTGTTACACTTAAAAGTTTCTCTTTTGTTGATGATGAGAACTTTTTTATCACGAGGCAGATGCATAGCAGCATAAAGCCCAGCTACCCCCGCTCCTACTATAATGACATCATATTTCATTTTTGTGCTGTTCCGCTTTGGTTGTTGTCACTCTTTGGCTGTGTGATAATAAACTTGACATTACCATCGCCCCTTGGTGCACCCTCTTGATAGTATGGATCAGCTTTATACCCACATCCACTTAGATTAAGCAAAAAGATTGCTATAATTACTCCATGAAAAACGCTGCTCAGATTATAGATTCTATTCAAAGTAAACCTCAATTTTCTAGACTATCTTCGCACAAATGCATGCAAAGAGTCCAATCTATGTTTACACCGCCAGTACGCAAAATGATCAATTTTACTTACATTAAAAACAGAACACTATTTTTTGTATTTAATCATCCCGTTGGGAAACAAGAGTTTGATAATAATATACAAACTATTAAAAGCGCTTTAAAATTCTATATGCCCCCAGAGTGCTTGGAAGAGGATGCGCCTCTTTTTGACGACATCAGAGCTTTTGTAACATACACACCAAAAAACATCGCCAAAGAGCAAGAAAAGCAAAAAGAGGTCTATCAAGAGCGCTCAAGCGGCAATTTTGAGATACCCATAGAGGATGAAAAGCTTCATGCTTTGGCTCTTAGCATCCAAAAAATCATCAAAGAGATGCACAAAAATGACGCTTGAAGAGACCATCAAACAGCTTCCAGACTCTGCGGGAATCTACCAATACTTTGACATAGAGGGGCGGCTTCTTTATGTGGGAAAGGCAAAAAGTCTAGCAAAAAGGGTAAAAAGCTACTTTTACTTCACCCCAGAGCTCAGAGCAAATCCAAACCTCTCAAGCAGAATCACAAAGATGATTTCACAAACCGTCTCGCTAAACTACATCGTTGTCAACTCCGAACACGATGCACTTATCCTTGAAAACTCTCTTATCAAACAGCTGATGCCAAAGTACAATATTTTGCTTCGTGATGATAAAACATACCCTTATATTTACATCGATTATGGACAAAAATATCCTCGCTTTGAGATTACAAGAAAAATCATCAAATCATCCACTATCAAATATTATGGTCCTTACTCTGTTGGCGCGCGCGACATCTTAGACTCCATCTATGAACTCTGCTCTCTTGTACAAAAAAAAGGAACTCTTACATCAAAAAAACTCTGCCTTTACCACCAGATAGGCAAATGCCTTGGTCCTTGCGAACTAGACGTTTCACAAGAGCGCTACAAAAAAGAGCTTGATACCGCCGCAGAACTCATCCAAAACAAAAAAACCCTCCTTAAAAAACTTGAAGAGAAGATGCACTTTTATGCCGAGAACCTCCGCTTTGAAGAGGCAAAAGAGATTCGTGACAGATGCGAGCGCATAAGCCGCTCCGAGATAAAAAGCGAGATAGATTTTGCGAGCAATGAAAACTATGACATCTTCGCCATCGAACATACAGAGACAAAAGCTGCCGTTGTGCGTATCTTTATGCGTGATGGCAAAATCATCTCCTCCTCCCACGATACCATCGCACTGCATGAGGGGTACGATGCAGATGAGCTCTACAGAAGAGTTCTGATGGAGTTTTACGCACATGGCAAGCCGCCCATCATCGCACCTATTTTGGTAGGTTCAGATTTTGAGGGGAGAGAGGTTTTGCAGGAATATCTCACTACTCTTTTTGAGAAAAAAGCCGCCATTCAAGTTCCCAAAGTGGGCAAGAAAAAACAGCTCATTGCCCTAGCACTCCTCAATGCAGCCGAACTGCTCAAAAAAGAGATTGCATCCAAAAACAGCGACATCACACATGAGGTACAGGAGCTTTTTGGACTTCAAAGAGCACCAAATCGCATAGAGGTTTTTGACAACTCGCATATGTCGGGCGTCGCGACAGTGGGCGCTATGGCAGTTTATGCAGAGGGTGCATTTGAGAAAAAGAGCTACCGCATCTACCACCTTCATGCCAGAGATGAGTATGGACAAATGCGGGAGATGCTCACAAGAAGATGTGAGAGTTTTGAAAAAAATCCGCCTCCAGATTTGTGGGTTTTAGATGGCGGAGCAACACTGCTTCATCTTGCGCTTGAAATCCTAGAGTCTAATGGTGTTTTTTTAGACGTTATCGCCATCTCAAAAGAGAAAGTAGATGCCAAAGCACACCGTGCAAAAGGCAAAGCTAAAGATATCATGCACTCCAAAGAGAACGTCTTTAAACTCCAAGAGAGCGACAAAAGACTTCACTTTGTACAAAAACTCAGAGATGAGGCGCATAGATGTGCCATCAACTTTCATAAAAAAACAAAACTAAAACTCGACCAAGAGAGCAACCTTTTAACTCTCAAAGGAATTTCGCAAGCAAAAATCATCAAGCTACTCAACCATTTTGGGACATTTGAAGCACTCCGCAAAGCAACAATTGAAGAGATAAGTTGCGTTTTAAACATAAAAGATGCCAATATCATAAAAAATAGTTATATATAAGTTTTTTTTTAAACTATTAATGCTATATTTAGCGGATTTTGTGATTTTTAACAACAAATAGAGGTTTTTATGAATAAAGTTGTACCAAAAAATGAAGAGTACCTTTTTGAAGGAAAAGTAGCCATTGTTCAGACTGATTTAAATGGAACTATTACTTTTGCCAACAGAAAGTTTTGTGAAGTCTCTGGTTATACACTTGATGAACTTCTAGGCAGTAACATCAGTATAACTAAACACCCCCAGACCCATGACTCTGCTTTTGAGAAGATGTGGAACACTTTAAAAAGTGGACAGGTTTACAACAGCATGCTCAAAAACTTGCGTAAAGATGGGCTCTACTATTGGATTGATATTGAAATTGCTCCTATTT
Source organism: Sulfurimonadaceae bacterium (assembly GCA_964201385.1). Classification (GTDB taxonomy): domain Bacteria; phylum Campylobacterota; class Campylobacteria; order Campylobacterales; family Sulfurimonadaceae; genus Sulfurimonas. The sequence goes on from CAXNED010000030.1 coordinate 3,238, forward strand.
TCAATAAACAAGGTCAAATGACGGGTTATATCTCTGTTAGCAAACCTTCTCCAAGAAAAAACATTCAAGAAAATGAAAAATTGCAACAAAATAGCAATAACCAATAGTAAAGGGTATCCATGTTAATTTACAACTATAAAAAAGAGTTTGTGGGGATAGACGAAGCCGACCTTAAGGCTTTGGGCTTCTTAAGTGTAGCAGATATGCGTGCAGAGGCTACAGACTTTGCAGATCTTTTTATCAAAACACCAGGTTTTATTCATAACTTCAAACATGTTCATTGGATTGATTACATAGCATGTAACGATAGCGGAGCGGATGCAAAAGCGATTCTCAATGTAAAAGATAAAAAATTCACAACAAACGTTGCCATTAAGACAATTTATCTTGTTGACAATCCTGCACAAAAAGCTTTCATTGTAGAGCTTCTAAACCTTAGAACACTCTCTGGGGCGCAAGAAGCACAAATCATTGCTACAGCACCCATACAAAAAACGGAACAAAAAGTAGTACCTCAAGACGTAGCTCCACTCAAAAAAGAGCCTAGCTATGAGAGCCTAAGCACCAATGTTATCAAAGACCCTTATGAAGAGCAGTCTCATGAGTTTCCACCTCAAACCCCAAGCAGACCTCGTGAAATCAACATTGAGATGCATGATTTACTCGCAGAAGAGCCTGCTGCACCAAAAGCAGAAATCACCAAGCAAGAGAGCAAAAAAGAGCCAGTGGCTGAAGTAAAACAGACACATATTGAGGAAGAGACTCCTTTTGATAGCTATGTTTTTGACCCACATGTCGCATCAAATGATTTAGGGTTGCCTATTGATTTGGTTGAGGAGTTTGTTCAAGACTTTATAGCTCAAGCAAATAGCTTTAAAGGCGACCTCTACAACTCTCTTGCCAAAGGAAATATGGACAATCTCAGGATTCAATCCCATAAACTCAAAGGTGTTGCAGCGAACCTAAGAATCGAAGATGCGCTCGATGCGCTTAAAATTATCAATACCTCTCATGATGATTATGAGATAAAAATAAATCTTGATAGATTTTACAGAATCATCAATAAACTCTCCAAAGAGGAAGTCTCTAGTGCCGCTTCTGAAGAAACACCTAGCGAGACAAAAGAAGCAGATGATTTGATTTTATCTTTTAAAGATGAGCCGCTTACCATTAAACAAAACGAGATAAGCGATGCAGATGTTCCAGATACCATAGAAGTTCCACAGCTCGCTGATGATGATTTTTTCAACTCTTCCACACTCTCTCAAGATACATACAGTGAAGATTTATTGACACCTGAAGAGCCTCTTACAAAAGAGGAGAGTCCTAAAGTTGTCCTTTATTATGACAAAAAGAAAATAGCACACGATATAGGTTTAGATTCAGAGAGCTTTAATGAACTCTTTGAAGACTATCTCGCAGAGGCTAAAGAGATTACACAAAACATGAATAGCGCGATGCAAAATGGCGATTTATCTACTTGCAAAAGCTCCGCTATCAAGCTTAAAGGGATGAGTGAAAATATGAGAATTCATGAGTTTGACACATCTTTGGAGGGCATTATCAATGCAACAGATAACGCACAAATCAAAGATTTTGTGGCACAGGCTATTTCAATCTTAGCGCTTATATCAAAAACAGAGGGTAAATAATGCAGTTTGGATTAAAAAATAGATTAAGGCTTATCAGTCTTCTTCCGATTGTCGTACTTTTTGCGATGACGAGTTACTATGTTTACAACTCATTTTTGGGGTTCAGTGCAGCGCAACAACTCCAAAACAGACTAGAACAAAATAGAAAACTCAACGAAGTTATTCACAACGTCGCTCGTGAGCGTGGTATGAGTGCGATGTATCTTGGAAACAAAACAGATAACATCCTCAAATCACTTCAAGAACAGAGAAAAGTTGTTGATCACAAAGTGGAGAGTTTTCTTCAGTTTGCTCAAGATAGCAAGGCAGACTCCAAGAGCAACGATAAGTCAATAAATGAGATAGATACTGTCATTGCAACTGTTAGTAAAATCAAAGCAGTAAGACCGCTCGTAGATGCTCTTGGAATTGAACCTGCAGAGTTAATGGATGTCTATGTCACAGCACAAGCGATTTTCATTAAACAGCTTACCCAAATTACAGAAAACCAGATAGACAAAGAGGTAGGTGAACTCTACTCTATTTATATTGCGATGGCTAATGCAAAAGAGGCTTCAGGAATAGAGAGAGCGCACATGGCGTATATCCTCTCACACTCAACAAAACTTGAAAGTGAAGATTTAAGTAAGTGGATTTCTCTTATTGGTAGAGCCGATGCCATTAATTACAAAGAGATTCAAGATAAAGAGCTTATCAAAGAGTTAGATAAAGTTTTCAAAAACGAAGAGGCACAAGAGCTTTTTGAAGAGATAAACAATGAAAGAACAGCGATTATCTCAGCTGCAAAGAGTGGTGAGTATGACATTACCTCTGGAGTCTGGTTTACCATGCTCTCTGAAAAAATCAACATCATCGCCCAAGCGGAAGATTTGCTTTCAAGCGCAATGAACACAAGATCTAAAAAGATACAAGATGAGTCTCTTCAGGTTCTTATCCTCACTTTTACAGTCTGGTTCATTTCGATTATTCTTGCTGTCTTAGGATACATACTATCTAACGAGATTGCAAAAAACATCAAAAATCTTGAGCACGTTTTAGAAAAAGTTACGGGCGATTATGACTCAAAAGAGAGAAAAATCAACCTTCATACAGCAGAGGGAACAAACTTAGCCTACCAGCTTCTTGAAGATATCATCGAACAGACGAAAAAAGATAAAATCTCCGCACAAGAAGCAAGTGAAGCAAAATCTATGTTCTTGGCAAATATGTCGCATGAGATTAGAACTCCGCTCAATGGAATTGTTGGATTTACTGAACTTCTTAAAGATTCAGGGCTTCAAGAAGAGCAGAGTGAATTTGTCGATATTATCGAAAAAAGTTCAGAAAATCTTCTTGAGATTATCAACAACATTCTTGACCTCTCTAAGATTGAGAGCAACAAACTTGAGATTGAAAACATCGCATTTAACCCTATCTTAGAGTTTGAAAGTGCAGTCGAAGTTTACGCAGTTCGCGCGAGTGAGAAGCATATCAACCTTGGATGTTTTATCGACCCTAGTCTTGAGTTTCCGCTTAAAGGTGATCCGACCAAGCTTAAAGAGGTTATTATCAACCTTCTCTCCAATGCCGTCAAGTTTACAAACAACGCTGGTTCTATCAACGTCAACATCAGAAAACTCGAAGCAGAAGAGTCTGGAAAAACAAGAGTTAAATTTGAGATTCAAGATAGCGGTATCGGTGTCACGAGTGAACAAAAATCCAAAATTTTTGAAGCATTTAGCCAAGCTGATACCTCTATCACACGTAAATATGGCGGAACTGGTCTTGGACTTACTATATCAAGCAACTTTGTTGAACTTATGGGCGGCAAACTGGATCTCGATAGCAAGGTTGGAGAAGGTACAACTTTCTTCTTTACACTTGACTTTGATGAAGTGGAGACACTTAGTGAGAGTTCACAGGGCAATTTTAGCACGCTCAAAGCACTGATTCTTAGCGATTCTTATAAGATCAAAAAGCAAGATAAGTACCTAAGAGAGTATCTTGACTACTACGGAGTTACACACACAACATTCAACGATATCTCAAAAGTAGAACTACTCTCTCAAGATACAACTTATAATCTTCTCTTTGTCGATTATGACTACACAAACGAAGAGACGTTGCGTGAGTTCGCAAAACTCCCACAAAACCTCATTGTTTTAACAAAATCAAATCTTATGAAGCGCATAGACTCTCTTGGACTGGATATCTTCAAGATACTTTATGAGCCTCTCCACTCCTCTAAAATCAGACAGACCTTAGAGAACTACATCGCGTCACATGCAGTAATACAGGTTGCAAAAAAGAGAGCTCGCAAGAAATTTGACCTTAACAAATCAAAATTTATTGCGCACGTTTTAGTAGCTGAGGACAATGTCATCAACCAAAAACTTATCCAAAGAACACTCGAAGATTTGGGTCTTACCGTAACCATCGCAAACAATGGTCTTGACGCATTCCAAAAGAGAAAAGATGGAAAATTTGATCTCGTCTTTATGGATATTCAAATGCCATTTTTAGATGGCGTAGAGGCTACTGCAGAGATTTTGGAGTGGGAACACGACTACAAACAGCCACATATCCCTATCGTTGCACTCACAGCAAATGCACTCAAAGGAGACAGAGAGAGATTTTTAGCAGCAGGACTTGATGAGTACACTACAAAACCTCTTGTAAGAACAGAGATTATCTCCGTTCTTAACACTTTCCTTTTTGACTTTATCGTTGAAGAGGATGATTTACCGCGTCCTTCTAGCAACCAGACGCCTCATGAACCAAGTATGCAAGAAGTCCTCATCGAAAAGATTGATGAAGCAGCGCAACATCACACTACGGCAAGTGAGTATAGAGCAGATATCCTTATAGCAAAAAAGAGTAGTTTTGAGGCAAAACTCTATACAAAAGTGATAGAGTCGATGGAGGGTTTAACCTATGAAGTAGCTTCTTCACTCGTTGATTTTCAAGAGCTTATCAGCAACTACTCCTACAAAGTCGTTCTCTTTGACAAAGAGTACGCTGACTTAGATGTTGTAGCAATTGCACAAAGTATCAGAAATTTAAGCACTTCCAATGGACTTGAATCGTATGTTGTTTTAGTGGATGATTCGATGCAGAAAAATAGCCAAAGCTATAGCGCAGAGGTAGATGAGATTATCAACAACGTTGTTACTAGAGATGTGCTAAAATCCCTTTTCGCAAAACATCTCTAAAAAGGAAACTAAATGTCAAAAGAGCTCACTATACTCGCCGTCGATGATGATTTGATAAACTTAAAACTTTTAAAATCGATGCTTACAAAAAACCCAAATGTTAAAGAGGTTATTGAAGCAAAAAATGGAGCCGATGCTATTGGCTTCATCAAATCAAGGGACGATATCGACCTTGTTCTCTTAGATATTATCATGCCTATTATGAATGGTTTGGAAGTTCTTCGGGTTGTGCGTTCAGATGACAACATCAAGCAAACGCCCATCATTGTTCTTACAACTGATGAGACAAAAAAGACAGAAGCTCTGGAACTTGGCGCGAACAGTTTTTTAATGAAGCCTATCAGAAGCGTAGAGCTTACTGAAAAAATCGAGTCACTTCTTGTTTAAACAAGAATGTGACTTATGACCTCTTCGATTCGACTCACCGCAATAATCTCTAAAGACTCTTTTACCTCATCTGGGATGTCTTCCAAATCTCTTTCGTAATTTTTTATCGGTATAAGCACCTTGCTCATATCAGCTTTGTGCGCTGCTATAAGCTTTTCTCTTAAACCACCGATTGGCAGTACATCGCCGCTAAGAGAGACTTCTCCTGTCATAGCGATTTCTGAACGAACTTTTCTGCCACTAAGTATAGAGGCAATAACGCTCACAAGCGCGATACCTGCACTTGGACCATCTTTTGGTGTAGCTCCATCTGGAACGTGTATATGCAGGTCATAACGCTTGTAAACTTCACTTGTATCTATCTTTGCTTTATCTTCTATCTCTTTTGGAGAGAGCGGGATATTTTTGGCATCAATTTTAAGCTTTTTGGTGTCGATAAGCGTTTTAACAACACTATAAGCTATATGTGCAGACTCTTTCATCACATCACCCAAGCTTCCCGTAAGTTGCATACTCCCTTTGCCTTTGATGCGAATGCTCTCGATTTTGAGTACATCCCCGCCAACAGCAGTCCATGCAAGACCATTGACAACCCCAACTACAGGGATTTTATCTGTTTTTTCTATCTCAAACACTGTTTTATCAAAGTACTCTTTGAGGTTTTTAACACTCAAAGAGACTTTAGAAACCTCAGGATGCTCTAAAATCTCACGTGCTACTTTTCTTGCCATATTAGCTATGCGGCGGCGGAGATTACGTACGCCAGCTTCACGTGTGTAGCTATGAATCAGCTCTTTGAGCGCGACTTTTGAGATAGTTACTTCAGACTTTTTCAAACCATGTTTTTTAAGTTCTTGCGGCAGAAGATATCTTGAAGCTATCTCATACTTCTCTTGCGGTGTGTAAGAACTGATGCCTATGAACTCCATCCTATCACGCAAAGGTGCGGGGATATTGCCCACGTCATTTGCAGTTGCTATAAATATAACTTTAGAGAGGTCAATATTAAAGTTGAGATAGTAGTCTCTAAACTCACTGTTTTGCTCTGGGTCGAGTATCTCCAAAAGAGCTGCCGTTGGGTCACCTCTTCCATTTTTTGCCACCTTGTCAATCTCATCCAAAACAACTACAGGATTCATCTTCTTAGCGCTGATAAGCCCCTGCACGATGCGCCCTGGCATTGCACCGACATAGGTTCTTCTATGTCCTCTTAGTTCATTAACATCCTCTAGCCCTCCAAGTGCTATGCGCACAAGTGGACGCTTGAGCGCCTCAGCGATAGAGTTGGCAAGTGATGTTTTTCCAACACCCGGAGGTCCCCAAAAACATAAAATCGCTCCAGAAGTGCCTTTTATGCCTCTTAGCTCCATTAGTTCTTTAACCGCAAAAAACTCTGCAATTCTCTCTTTTGGCTTCTCAAGTGAGAAGTGGTCTTTGTTGAGTTGAGCTTCTACTTCACTTATTTTTAGCTCTTTTTTGCTCTCATCTCCAAAAGGAATCTCAAGCGCCCAGTCAAGATATGTTTGCGTCATAGAGGCATCAGAAGAGTCGGGGTGCATGCGCGAGTAGCGCTCTATCTGCTTGCTTACCTCTTTGTACGCCTCAGCGCTCATCTTCTCTTTTTTTGCTTCAAGTTTTTTTCTATACTCTTCAAGCTCTTCATCTCTGGAAGTATCACTTCCAAGCTCTTTTTGAATCTGCTTAAGCTGCTCTTTTAAAAAGTACTCTTTGTTGACTTTTTCTATGTGCGTGTGTACTTTGGAGCGAATCTCTTTTTGGAGTTTGTTTGCCTCTATCTCATCGATGATATGCTCAATGAGCTCTAAAAATCTCTTCTCCGTGTTTGCTTCGACAAAGAGCGCGTACGCCTGCTCTTTTTTGAGTTTAACAGTAGAGCAGATAAGGTCGATGATGCGGTTATAGTCATGATTTTCTTCGATGGTGCGGAGCAAATCAGGAGGAAAATAGTTGCTCACTGCGGCTAGTTTTCTCACCTTTTCACGAAGTATCTCTAAAATCGCATCTATTTTTAAAGAGTTAACATTGGTCGCTTCTATGACGTTAACAGTTGCAACAAGCGGGTTTTCACTCACTTTTGCAAAAGTTTTTGCACGTGCAAGACCTTGAAAAAGAACTTTCACTCTTCCATCTGGAAGTGCCACTTTACGCATGATAGAGCCTACAACACCCGCATCATAGAGCGCTTCAAAGCTTCTCTCTCCCTCATGCGATGGTTTTGTCGGGCATACAATCACCAAAGAGCCCTCTTCTATGGCTTTTGCGGCTGCTTTTATGTTGCTCTCGTCGCTTAAAAAAAGCGGCGCAATCATAAAAGGGTATAAGAAAATTTCATCTTCTGCGATAACAGGTATATCGGCAGGAAAATTACTATAATCGCTTAGTTTCATAACTATTTTTCCCCTTTTGTAGCAAACGGATTGAGGATGTCATACCAGCTTGAGCCATCATCTTTTTCTTTTTGCTCCTCTTTTACTTCTTTAGCGCCTGAGAATGGATTTAAAAAATC
>CAXNED010000031.1:0-10864 GCA_964201385.1 Sulfurimonadaceae bacterium
CTATAACCAATAAGCTCAACCAATGGATCATCTTGGACATCATCTTTATTTGCGCGCCCCACATACCCAACAACGTGAGCCGCGGCTTCATTGTGAGGATAGTACCTTTTTGGGGAAGAGACAACGTTGATATTTTCTCTTAAACTCAAGATAGAGTAAACGGGCATAATCTGCTCATAAGAGACAAATTCAACAATATCAATAAAGTTATGGTTGTAGTAGGAGTCACTTTTTTTATACTCTTTGATAATCTTCTCTTTATCCAAATGAGGCAGTAAAGAGAGAAGCGTAGTTAATTCTGCTTCAAAAATATCACTATTTTTTTTGAGTGTCAGGTGTGGGGCGAGTTGTATCTTAAAACCAAGTTCATTGATGGCAAGTGGTCTGTTGTTGATATCGACAATCTCTCCTCTCACGGGTGCAATCTGCTCGATTTTGATGGTGTTGTTATAAGAGAGTTTCTCGTAGTAGCTGTTTGACTCCACAGAGAGCAAAAAGACTCTCACAAGCAGTGTTAACCATGTAAGAGCAAACATGAAGAGTATAAATTTGATTTTCATAATATGCTCATAATCAAAAATTCAATCGCGATATAGTAAATCACATAGTAGCTTATACTTGGTGTTGGAAACATAAAGATACTTGATAAAAGAGAGTAAAAAAGGAAAAAACCAAAATATGCCAAAAGAACGATAACAAATCGTATGCATGTGGCACAACTGAAATTTTGCATGATTTTTGGCACAATATATTTATGAAGCAAAAAAAAGTAGATAATCGTACTAAAGAGCACATACCCATTGGAAGCTTCAAAAAGTAAAAGGCAAAAAATAACTAAAAAAAGAACTCCAGAGTCCTCTTTTTTAAGTGCTTTGGAAAAATAAAAATAGAGTATTGCCAGTAGTGGCGGCAAGAAAAGATAGATGCCGCTTAATGCCGTATAAAGAAGAAATAAAACACCATAAAAGTAGGGTGTTAGAGGGTTTTGATAAGAGAGACTTCGTTGCATACAGGAAAATGTTTACATTTAATACAGTCTGCCCAAATCTTGTGCTCTGGCAGTGACTCTTTTGGAATTTCTACAAATCCAAGCTTTTCAAAAAAAGATTGCTTATATGTAAGACTCAACAGTTTTTCCAGTCCAAGTGCTTGTGCATCTTGTACTGCTTTTGCGATAAGTTGCTGCCCTATTCCCATGCCTCTTTTCCCCTCTTTGACAACGAGAGATCTAATCTCTGCAAGAGAAGGTGTATGGATATGGAGTGCACAAAAACCGACGATTTCACCACTCTCTTTAGCTAAAATATAAGATCTGATATTTGTAGCTATCTCATCAGAACTTCTTGCCAAAATAACTCCAGCTTCCACTTCTGGAATAACCAGTTTTTGCATCTCTGCAATATCAGATAATTTTGCTCTTGTTAATTCAATCTTCATCATGAGGCTCCTCCAAGATAGCATGCATCAGTGCTATAATTTTTGATAAACCCTTTTTTTTGGAGCTTGAAACGACAAGCGCATCAGGAAATGCTTTTTTGAGTTCATTTTGCTCTTTTTGGTTTAACTTGTCAATTTTAGTAAAAATTTGAATAATATGCTGCGTGGGTTGTGCATGTTCAAGCAAAAAATCGCTTACAGACTTGTCAATCTCTAAGAAGGGGTGCCTCGCATCGACAAGATGGACAAAAATCTTAATCTGTTCTCTTGAAACTATATAGTCTGTGAGATTTTTCTCCCAGTCGTATTTGAGAGATTTGGCAACTTTTGCGTATCCAAAACCAGGTAAATCGACAAATTTTACAAAACTTTTCTGCGTGTTCTCTCTATCGAGAAATGTGACATCAAAATAGTTGATAAGTCTTGTTTTTCCTGGGGTAGAGGAGACTTTAGCCAAGCCTTTATGGTTGGTGAGTGCGTTGAGGAGTGAGCTTTTGCCAACATTGGAACGTGCCATAAAAACAACTTCATTTTGTTCCTGAGACTCTGGCGCACCCGCTACATTAGCAGCAGATATAAGAAATTTTGCATCTACTATCTCAATCATTTTGTTCTTTCTTTACTTCTTGCTCTTTCTTTGGCTCTTGCTCTTTTTTTGGTTTCTCTTCTGGCATTGTGAAAATCATAATCACAGGCTCTTGCTCTGCACCTTTTGCGTATGCTTTGCCCTCAATCGTTTTTAAGATAACTTCATCACCGATAATCTCTTTTTTCTCATTAATCTGCTTTAAATGTACATTATGAAAAAAGTGGTACTCTTTTTTTTGAGGAAGATAGATGACTTTTTGAGCTCTTCCAGTATAAAGAGCACCTTCTAAGGTTTTAATTTTAAATGAAGCGCTGCCCTCTGCTATAAATTGCGTCGGTTCTTGGTTTGCGTTTGTATGGATAGTAACCTTTGAAGCGTTGAGCTCATCGCTACCTTTGATAATGTTAACATTACCTTCAAAAATGGAAATCCCTGTTTTTTGGTCCGCATTAAAGAGCTTTGCCTTGACTTGAAGCTCTTGTGCGAACAGTGACGCTGTTAAAAAAATAGTTAAAAAAATCTTCTGTTTCATCTCTTCCTCTCTTCTATCTGATATTTTGCTGTTACATCTTTTGAGTTGATGGTCTCTTGTGAGCTGTCGTAATGCAACTCTCTTCCGACAACACTGTTTTCTCCTCTATAAAGCAGATACTCCCCCTCTGCATTAGCCATACTCGCCTTTTTATTGTAAGTTGCCTTTTGTGTTTCAAAGGTCAAACCATCTTCACGTTTATAAACGATATCACCTTCCAGATAGACGACATCATTTTTATAAATGCCGCTTTTGGATTTCATATTTGCTATATACTCTTTTGAACTGTCTGTATAGTCTATCCCCTCAACCGTATATCTGTCTTTGTAGCGTGTCGCTGTCGCCCCATTCATAGTTGTGATAAGACCTTTGACATCCAACTCATACATAACAAACGACGCAATACTAAAGAGAGGTACATCTCCAGAGGGCTGCTCTTTTATCTCCAATGGCTTAAAGGCAAAAAGGATTACTAACAGTAAAAAAGAGGTGGCAGTAAAAAAATAGTTTATATTCATGCGATTATAACCAAAGAGCCATAAATTGTTCTCTTAAATCACCATCATCTATGAGGATGTCTATCATCTCTCGCACCGCACCATCACCACCTTTAGATGTAAGCACTGTATCAACAAGTTCTCTAATCTCTTTTGCACCATCTTTTGGAGTAAAACTTCTGCCTACGCTACGCAACATTTTATAGTCATTGAGATCATCGCCAATGGCCGCTACTTCATAATGTTTCAAGCCAAGTCTCTCAAGTAGCTCTTGAAGCAAACTCTCTTTATCTTTGACACCTTGAAAAAGATGAGAAATTCCCAGCTCTGTTGCTCTTTTTGCAACAATTTCAGAGCTTCTTCCAGTGATAATAGCCGCTTGGTAGCCCATCTTTATCCATGAGCTGATGGCAAGACCATCTTTTACATTGAAATTTTTTATCTCACTTCCATCTGAAGCATAGATGATTTTTCCATCTGTGAGACAACCATCAACATCAAGAACAAGTAACTTAATCAAAGCATATCTTTCGTGCTTGGGATGCCGACTTTTTCGTTTTTTTGCATTGCACGGCGAAGAGCCACTGCAAAAGATTTAAATGCCGCTTCTATGATGTGGTGCTTGTTTTTTCCTCTTTGAAGCACTATATGCGCACTCACTCTTGCATTTAAAACAAGGGCTTTAAAAAACTCTTCAACAAGCTCTGTGTCAAAATTGCCCACTTTTCCTGCAACATCCACTTCAAAAACAAGGTAGGGACGGTTACTCAAATCCAAATCACAACTCACACATGCTTCATCCATCACGATACTTGCACTTCCAAAACGCTCCATATTTGCCACAGGGTAGATAGCTTCTGCCAAAAGCGAGCCAAGCACAATGCCGATATCCTCAACGCTATGGTGGTCATCTATGTGCGTATCGCCCTTGCATGAAATTTCCAAATCAATCAAAGAGTGTCTGGAAAAACTATCGAGCATGTGGTCTAAAAACCCTACACCTGTATCTATATTGCTCTTTTGTGCTCCGTTGATATCCAAAGAGACAGTGATGTCCGTCTCTTTGGTTTTTCTGCTTTTAGTTATCATTTTTCTAATCCTCTCTTACTATAAATGAACCTTGAAAGTTTCCAAGTGCTTTGTAGTCTCTTGCTTCTTGCTCACTTCTAAAGCCTTTGAGCCAGACTCTAAATAAGCGTCCGCTACTTGTCTGTACGTCTTTGATAACTGTTTTATAGCCATCTGTATTGTTGTATTTTTTCTGTGTTGCAACTGCGCCCTCAAATCTTGAAAAAGAAGCGATTTGAAGAGCAAATCCATCGATAGTCTGGTCTTGAGGTGTATCTCTCAAATCTTTAAGCAGAGGAATATCTCTTTTCTCCATAGAGTGAAACCCAAGAATTTCAACTTTTACAGGAGCTGTTCCAGCCCCAAACATATCTATGTTGTGCGCTGCGGTGTTGGAGAGGTCAATGATTCTTGTCTCTATAAAAGGACCTCTGTCGTTTATGCGCACAACCGTACTTTTGCCATTATTTTTATTTGTAACCTTTACAATTGTATTCATTGGAAGCGTTTTATGTGCTGCCGTCATATCGTGCATGTTGTATGTTTCACCATTGGAAGTTGATTTGCCGTGAAAATCAGGACCATACCAGCTTGCGTTTCCATGAAGGATGTCGCCAACTTTAACGACAGTCGGGTAGTACTTGATACCTCTAATTTCATAAGGTTTCATCGTTGGGTGGTTGTAATCTTTTTGACTAACGGTAGAACTATGTTTATCTTTATCTTGAGAATAACTTTGCGGCTCCAAAGGAGCAACATAGCTACTCTTACCACTTGAACTACACCCCGTAAAGAGAAGCAGTAGTGTAACTAAAAATATAAAAAAAATATTCATTCTTCTTCTTTTTTCCTACTGAAATTAAAAATTTTAAGCTTTTTCTTGTTTTATGTTATAGGCAAAATCTCTGCCAATATTTGTAGCAGATGCTACTCTGCTATCTATAGGAATGATAAGTTGTTGGTTTAAACTCAATCTATTGTCTTTAAGCGCATTAAAATCTTTAATAGCATTTTGGCTGACATTGTACTTTTTACCTATAGTATAAAGACTTTCACCTTTGGTGACGATGTGAACCTTATAAAAGTTCTTTATCCCTTCTTCAAAATAGTTTTGTTTAAAACTAGAAAGTTTGATATAAGGGATATAGATGTCATAGGGGTGAATATAGGGAGGTGAAAAGTCATATTTTAGGTGCCTGTTGAGTTTTTGCAGCTCTGGCAAGGGGATGTCTATAAGCTCTGAGACTCTTTTTAATGACTCCCCACGCGGCACTTTTACTGTAGAGATAGAGTCTGCATTGGCTCTATTGAGCAGATATTCGTATTCGTTGTTGAGTAAAAGCTGTTCATCATTGCCCATAAGCGCAAGAGAGAGAATCTTTCGTATAAAGATTCTGCTCTCTTTTGGAATGTACTTCTCTTGTGGATTTAACAAGACTAAAAGGTCATCACTTTTTGCTCTGCTTATAGCGTTTGCAAGTTTACCTTCTCCACAATTATATGCAATAGCAGCAAGATACCATTTGCCAAATTTATCATGAAGTGCACTTAAGTATTTTGCTGCCGCCTCAGTTGATTTGATAACGTCTCTTCTCTCATCTACATACTGATCAATCTTCAAACCATAAAGCTTTGCAGTTTCAGGCATAAATTGCCAAAAACCAGAGGCTCTTTTTACGGAATATGCTTTTGTTGAAAAACTCGACTCAGCCATTGCTAAGAAAAGAAATTCAGGCGGTACAGAGTGTGTGGCTAAAATTTCTTTGACGGTAGGGATAAAAAGATGCGCTTCATCCATTACTTGAAAAAAGTTCTCTTCATCATACATATCTTTTTTGCTGTTTTTCATCTCGTTCATAATTGGGTCATACAAAAAAGATGCGTCTATGTCAAAAGACTCTAATATAGCTATTTCTTTGTTTTGAGTTGTAAGGTAAGTAAGGTTGGCACTAAGCAAAAGAGGGAGTAAAAATAGAATGATATATCTCAAATTTGTAGCTCCTTATTTATAAATTGAATCTTAAAGTTTATCAAAATAATCCAAATAAAAAAAGAATGCTACCTAATACTAAGAAATATTAAAAAGTTTTAGTGCATTTTTTGTAGTAATTTCTTCAATTTCTTCCTCTTTCACTTCCAGTAAAGCAGCTATTTTTTTCAGAACAAATGTTGTGTAAAAAGGCTCATTTCTCTCTCCCCTATGAGGTGCTGGAGTAAGATAAGGAGCGTCAGTTTCTATGAGAAGTTTTTCAAGTGGGATTTTTGGTAACACTTGAAGAAGTTTTTTAGCATTGCTAAAAGTAACTACTCCTCCTATACCAAAAGAAAAGCCGCTTTTTGCTAAAACGAGAAGCTCTTCATCGGCATTGTAGCAGTGCAAAACACCTCCAACTATGCTAGCATCGTTTGCGAGTAAAATCTCTTTTGAGTCTCTTGAAGCATCCCGTATATGGACGATGATGGGCTTTTTATACTTTTTTGCTATCTCAATTTGAGCGAGAAAAATCTCTTTTTGTCTCTTCTTCTCTCTCTCTTTGTCTTCATCGCTGCCCTCAAGTCTAAAATAATCAAGTCCACACTCTCCAACTGCAACGCACTTTGGATGGTTTATGTATGCTTCAAAGTCAAGCGCATCAAAAGCATCCATATCGTAAGGATGAACCCCAACGGCAAAGTAAACATCGCTGTTTGCCTCAGCTATGACAACTGCTCTTGGAAGGTTTTTTGGGTCTGCTCCAGGGATGATAAACCGCTCCACACCACCCTCTCTGGCTCTTTGCAAAACCACGTCCAAATCATCTTCATATCTTGCATCATCAAGATGCGCATGGGTGTCTACTATCATGCGCTCTCTTTCTGGCAGAGAAGAAGTAGCTCTTTGGCAAACTGTTTCGCCTCTTCGCTAATCCTCTCACCGCTAATAATTCTTGCCACCTCTTCTACCCGCTCCTCAAAACCCAGCTCTTTGACATAGGAGATGCCATCATTTTTATGCACCAAAAAGTGCTGATTACCCATGGATGTGAGCTGTGGTTGGTGTGAGATAACAAATATTTGAAAATGTTTTGAGAGCTCTTTGAGCACTTTTGCAACACTCATAGACTCTTCACCGCTTAGGTTTGCATCTATCTCATCAAGCATCAACACCCCACCCTCTTTGCTCATACACTCCGATTTGAGTGCCAAAATCCCAAGGCGAAGTCTGTTGAATTCACCAGTGCTTATCTTTTGCAGGTCTGTACCGCTAAGGCGCACAACTATCTCATCCGCACCCAAAATATCAAGCTCTTTTTGCATAAGTGTCACTTTGGCATCACGAAGATAGAGCTCTTTGAGGTAGCGGTTTAAATCACTCTCAAATGTGCTTAGCTCAGCATAACGCAGTTGCGTGAGCTCTTGTGAGAATTCTTGAACTTTTTTTGCTAAAGATGCCTCTCTTTGCTCCAAATCGCCTTTGGTTATCTCTATATTTTCATACTTCTTGAGTTCTTGAATCTTCTGTTCTTTGTAGTGCAAAGCGTCTTCTATGCTGCCATATCTTCTTTTGAGTTCACTCAGCACTTCTAGGCGGTTTAAAACCTCTTCAACATCTATATCTTCGAGCTGTTCAAAGCGTTCTTGTGCGCTCTCCATCACTGCTCGAAGTTCATTCATACCATCACTAAAAGATGAACTATCCACACCAAGCAACTCAAGAGCACCGATAACGCTGTGCTCATACTCAAAAACACCATTTGCTCTTGCTATGCTCTCTAAAACTTTCTCTTTTTTAGAGAGCTCTTTTTTGATCTCTATAAGCGCTTCATCTTCAGCTATTTTTGGGTTGACCTCTGTGATTTTTTTGATTTCAAAAGCTGCAAACTCTTTGAGTTCGGTAACTCTTTTTTGCTCCTCTTCGATGATTGAGAGCTCTTTTTTCACTTTTTTGTGTTCTAAAAAAACATCTTTGTAGTCACTTTTTAGTTTTGTTATCTCGGGGTGTTGCTTTTGCACCCTGCTATCTAAAATCAAAAGGAGATTTTCGTTTTCAAAATCGCTAAAATCCCTTAGTGATAGGTGTTTTAAGTAGTTTGACGCAAGCAGACTCAAGCTTTTTTTAGAGATATTTTGGTTGTTTATAAAGTACCTTGATTTCTCTTTTTTGAGATGCTTAAAGATGTAAACATCATCCTCTTCTATGCCGTGTTCTTGCGCATTTAACTCCCAAGCAACACTTGATTCACACAAAGCAGCTTCGCATGATGCCAAGCCAAAAGAGGAGAGGATGGAGTGCATCAAAATCGATTTTCCGCTTCCACTAGGACCTGTAAAGACAACAAGCCCATTTTTTGGCTCTATCGTAACCTCTTTAAAACTAAGGTACTCTTTTAAGTAAAATCTCTCTATCATTCGCCCCACCTTAGCTTCTCTTTTAAAACATCAAAATAGTTATACTCTTCTCTATGAATCAACTTGATGGTTTTTGCCGCCAACTTTATATAGACACTCTCGCCAAGCCCAAGTTCATGAACATCCTGCCCATCGATAATGATGAGCGCCCTCTCTTCTGAAGTCTTCATCTCTATGGTAAATCGCCCTGGCAGTACAACTGGTCTCTGTGTCAAAGAGTGAGGGCAGATAGGTGTGAGCGCAAAAACGTTACTCATTGGAAAGAGAACAGGTCCTCCAGCGGAGAGATTGTAGGCAGTTGAACCAGTTGGCGTAGAGACAACAACCCCATCGCCATAGTAGGTGTTAAAAGAGCGTGCATCCACGAGTGCTTCGACATGTATCATGTTTGAAACCCTTGTGCGCGTTAGGACGACATCGTTAAAGGCGTACATTTTGAACTCTTTTCCGTTTTTTATGACAGTCGCCTCTAAAACTGCTCTCTCATCTATTCTGTATCTGTTTTGCTTGATTTTTTGCACAAAAGAGTCAAGTTCATCAAGTGACAAGTCAGTCAAAAAACCAAGATTTCCAGCATGGATACCAAGAATGGGGATATCATAGTCAAAAGATTTTCTTACAGTCGCTATAAGTGTTCCATCGCCCCCAAAGCTAATCAGAAAATCAGCTTCTTTGCAGATTGTCTCAAAATTTCGCCCCACAAGACCAATCATAGCAGCACTCGCACTCTCAAGCAAAACCTCAATGGCATAGCTTTGAAAGATAGCTTCGAGCTTCTCGTAACCCTCTTTGAGTTCAGGAGTAGATGGTCTTAAAACTACACCCACTTTTTTAATTGTTTGATTTTTCAAATAATAAGTCCTTAACTCTTTTAAAAATTTTCGTAAATTATACATAAAAATAGGCACTGTTTTAAATGGGCTAAGCCAAATTTGGATACAATCGCGAAAATTATTTTAGGACTTACTATATTATGAGAACTCATTATTGTACAGATTTAAGTGAAGCAGATGTAGGCAAAAGCGTTGTTTTGGCAGGTTGGGCAAATAGCTACCGTGACCATGGCGGCATTGTTTTTATAGATTTAAGAGACAAAAGTGGTTTGATTCAGCTTACTTGTGACCCAGAAGACAGCGCATCAGCTCATAAAATAGCAAGCATGGTTCGTGATGAATTTGTTCTTGTTGCAAAAGGCAAAGTTCGTTTACGTGGCGAGGGTTTAACAAATCCTCGTCTAAAAACAGGTGCGATTGAAATCGTTATGGATGAGCTAATCATTGAAAACAGATCAGCGCCAGTTCCATTTGTAATCGGCGATAAAAATGTCGGCGAAGAGACAAGACTTAGATACCGTTACCTAGAGCTAAGAGACCCATCCATGTATGAGACTTTCCGTCTTCGCTCAAAAGCGGCAATTGCAGCTAGAAACATCTTGGATGAAAATGGCTTTTTAGAAGTTGAAACACCGATACTTACAAAATCAACTCCAGAGGGTGCAAGAGACTACCTTGTGCCTTCTCGTGTTCACAGCGGCGAATTTTACGCTCTTCCACAGTCTCCGCAACTCTTCAAACAACTTCTTATGGTAGGCGGATTTGATAGATATTTTCAGATAGCTAAATGTTTTCGTGATGAAGATTTAAGAGCTGACCGTCAACCAGAATTTACCCAGATAGACGTTGAGATGAGTTTTTGTGACCAAGAAGATGTCATGCTTGTGGCAGAAAAACTTCTCGTTGCCATGTTTGGTGCGTGTGGCGTTACTATCAAGCCACCGTTTAACCGCATAGCTTACAGAGATGCGATGGAGTGGTACGGTTCAGATAAACCAGACCTAAGATACGACCTTAAAATGGTTGATGTTATCGATATCTTTGAGAGATGCGACAATGAAATATTTACAAATATTGCAAAACAACCACACAAAAACCGCATAAAAGCTCTAAAAGTTCCAGGTGCAGATTTGGTTTTCTCAAAAAGAGAGATGAAAACTTTTGAAGATTTTGTTCGCCAGTTTGGCGCACAAGGACTTGGATACTTCCAGATGAAAGAAGACGGCTTAAAAGGTCCGCTTATCAAGTTTTTCACAGATGCGGACATCGCACTTCTTGTGGAGAGACTAGGTCTTGAAGTCGGCGATGTCGTCTTCTTCGGTGCTGGAGATAAAAAGACGGTTTGGGACTACATGGGTCGCCTTAGAATCTTCATAGCAGAGCATGAGAAGATGAATCTTGTCGATAAAGACGCTTTTGAGTTTGTATGGGTTGTTGATTTTCCTATGTTTGAGGTTGAAGATGGAAGAGTAAAAGCACTTCACCATCCGTTTACACAGCCAAAAAACACTGATAAAGA